>JBKPDG010000070.1:0-40622 GCA_046727755.1 Actinomycetota bacterium | reverse complement strand
CGACAGGAGCGCCCACCCGATGTTCGTAGCCGACGCCGTCCCCGCCATCAGCTCGCGCACTGCGATCACGACCCTGGTCACGGGGTTCACCTTGACGATGGCCTGGAGCCAGCCCGGCATGGTGGTCTCGGACACCCAGATGTTCGTGAGGAACACCAGCGGGAACAGGATCGAGATGCTCGCCTGCATGACGGCTTCGGGTGTGCGAAGGATCATGCCGAAGATGATCCAGATCGTGGTGAGGCTGAGCGCGAACAGCAGCATGAGGGCAAACGCGGCCAGCACGCCGATGACGTTGTCGGGCCGGAACCCGAGCGCGACGCCCAGGACGAACACCACCATCGCCGCGAACCCGTAGCGGGCGAGGTCGGCGATGAGACCGCCCGTGAGCAGCGACTGGCGCCAGATGGGGAGCGACCGGAAGCGGTCGAAGATCCCCTTGGAGATGTCGGTGTTCAGGGCGACGCCGGTATACATCGTGATGAACGCCACCGTCTGGACGAGGATGCCCGGGATGGCGAACTCCGCGTACGCGCTCGTCGACCCCTCCAGCGCGTTCCCGAACAAGAACGTAAACAGCAGCGTGAACATGATCGGGAACATCGTGACGTCGAAGAGCTGCTGCGGAACGTGCTTGATCTTGAGCAACGCCCGCCAGCCGAATGTGAGCGACGCCGAGAGCGGGCCCGGAGGGGCGGGGCGTTCGCGGTGCGTGAGCGCCGCGTGCATGGTCGCGGTCATGCTGCGTCCTCCTCTTCGTTCTCGCTCTCCGGCTCCATGCGCTCCTCGGCGGGATGGCCGGTGAGCGCGAAGAACACCTCGTCGAGGCTGGGCTGCCCGAGTGCGAACTCGGCCACGCCGACGTCGGCTCGTGCGAGCTCGGCCAGCGCCCGCGCCACCCGCTCGGGGTCCGAGACGGACGCCGTCAGCGAGACCGGGTCGGAGTCGCAGTGCACCTCGACGCCCAGTGTCCGCGCCAGCAGCTGCTGCCCCTCGGGCCGCTTCTCCGGGTCGCGCACCCGCACGTGTAGTGCGCCCGCGCCGACTGAGGCCTTGAGCTCCCCGCTCGTGCCTTCGGCGATGACGGTGCCGCGGTCGATGACCGCGATCCGGTTGGCGAGCTGATCGGCCTCGTCGAGATACTGGGTCGTAAGGAGCGCGGTCGTGCCCTGCGCGACGAGCGCCCGGATGATCTCCCACAACTGGGTCCGGCTCCGCGGGTCGAGGCCGGTGGTCGGCTCGTCGAGGAACATCAGGTCGGGCGGGACGACGATGCTCCCGGCGATGTCGAGCTTGCGCCGCATGCCTCCCGAGTACGTCTCGACCTGACGGCCGGCCGCCTCGGCCAGGTCGAACACCTCGAGCAACTCGTCGGCCCGGGCCTTGGCCTGCGTGTGCGAATACCCGAGAAGCCGGCCGAGGAGCACGAGATTCTCCCGCCCGGACAGCTCCTCGTCGATGGAGGCGTACTGCCCGGTCAGGCTGACACGCCGGCGCACGGCGTCGGCCTCGCGGACGACGTCGTGGCCGAGCACGTAGGCCGTGCCCTCGTCCGGCTCGATCAGCGTGGCGAGCATCCGGATCGTGGTGGTCTTGCCGGCCCCGTTCGGCCCGAGGAACCCGTACACGGTGCCGGTGGGGACTGAGAGGTCCACGCCGCAGACCGCGCGGGTCTCGCCGAACGCCTTCGCGAGACCGGAAGCCTCGATAGCCAGGGGGGAGCGCGATTCCAAGGCCGTCCTCCTCGTCGACGCGAACTGCGGTACCGGGGATTCTGACCGCATCCGTGTGGCCAACTCATCGCGGCCAGGTGAACTTCCCACTGTGACGCCGGTCACCGATGAGCCCGGACCCCGAGAGGCGTCTTCGCTACCGTGAACGCCGTGGCTGCGGCCGACGAGAAGGCCATCGAGGTCGACGGACACGAGCTCCTCGTCTCGCACCCCGACAAGGTCTTCTTCTCGGAGCACGGCGAGACCAAGCTCGATCTCGTCAACCACTATCTCCGCTTCGCCGAGCCGGTGATGCGCACGATGGGCGGCCGGCCGACGCTCATGCAGCGCTTCCCCGAAGGCGCCAGCGGGTCGAACTTCTTCCAGAAGCGGGTCCCGAAGTCCGCACCCGACTGGCTCCAGACGACGATCGTCAGCACGCCCAACGGGACGACCTCGCGGGCGCTGGTCATCGCCGACCTCGCCCACGTCGTGTGGGCGGTGAACATCGGTTGCCTCGGTTTCCACGTGTGGCCCTACCACGCCGATGATCCCGAGCACGCCGACGAGCTGCGGCTGGACCTCGACCCCCAACCCGGCAATGACTTCGCCGACGTGCGTGCTGCCGCGGCCAAGGTGCGGGCGTTCCTCGACGAGCTTGGGATCGTTGGCTACCCGAAGACGACCGGCAACCGCGGCGTGCACGTCTACATCCGGCTCGAGCCTCGGTGGGACTCCTACGACGTGCGGCGGGCGGCCGTCGCCGCCGCCCGCGAGCTCGAACGGCGCCACCCGGACGTGATGACAGCGGCGTGGTGGAAGGAGGAACGGGGCGAGCGCGTGTTCCTCGACTTCAACCAGAACGCCCCACACAAAACTGTGTTCGGCGCATGGTCAGTGCGCGCCCGGGTCGGCGCGCAGGTGTCGACACCACTGCGCTGGGACGACGTCGACGAGATCCATCCCGACGAGCTGACGATCTCGACGCTCCCGGCGCGTATCGAGGCACACGGCGACCCGTGGGCCGACATGAATGATCACCCCCAGTCGTTGGAGCCGCTGCTCGAGATGTATGCGCGAGACCGCGCCGACGGCCTCATGGACGCGCCCTGGCCGCCGGTGTACCCGAAGCAGCCGGACGAACCGCCCCGCGTCGCGCCCAGCCGCGCCCGCAAGGAGTCGTAGGGGTTGCTCAGCCGACAGTGCGCGAGCTGCGCTCGAAGAGGTCGTCGCTCTCGAGCCCCCAGGACACGACGCGCTGCGGGTGGATCCGGATCCGGGGTGGGCCGTCGAGCGCCTCAGCACCTCCGCGGACCTCGATCCCCCGCGGCCGCCACGGGTCGATACTGGCGAGGTCGTCGATGACGATTGCGGCCCGGCCGGAGCGCGCGACGTCGCGGTACTTCTTGCTGCGTGCGAAGTCGTGACCCCCGATTTCGATCGCGGCTTCCTCCTCGTTGTAACTCCATCCGACGGGCGCGACATGCGGCGTGCCGTCCTCACCCACGGTCGCGAGCCGCCCCAACCGACGCTCCGCGAGGTACCGCAACTCGAGCTCGGTGAACGCGCTCTTCCGGTCGGTCACGCCTCGGCCACCTTCCTGACGTGCCCTTCGGCCCACTCGCGCCAGGAGTCGGAGAGCTGCGGCACCTGCAGCAACACGGCGGCGTCACGCCGGTCGCGGTGGTAGACGCGCCACACGTCGGCGATCGTGACACCGTGATCGGGACGTGACGTGACCCGCACGTCGTCGCCGGCGCCGACGTCGCCAGGTTCGATGATGCGGAGGTAGGTCCCGGGCCGTCCGGCGCGGGTGAATCGCTGCGGGAAACGCGGATCCGCCATGCGCACGCCGAGCTTCCAGCACGGGAGACGGGGCTGGCTCACCTCGAGCACGGCGGTGCCGGCGATCCAGCGCTCCCCGATCACCGACGCACGGAGGTCGAGCCCCTCCACGGTCAGGTTCTCGCCGAAGCCACCGGGGCCGATGCTCCGGCCGAGCTCCGCCTCCCATCGACGCGTGTCCTCGATCGCGTACGCGTACACGGCCTTGTCGTACCCGCCGTGCACGTCCCGGTCGGCCTGCTCGTCCCCCTCGAGGTTGACTCCGTTCGCCGCCACCCGGCCCGCGACCGGTGACTTCCAGATCGCGGTAGTAGCGGGCTCTCCGTCGCGTTCGACGGGGCGTGTCCGCCCGACGTTCACGGACACGACCACGCCGTGGCTCAAGTCCACGACGCGCTGCAACGGGCCGGCCCGTCGGCCCATTCCCGTCCTCTGGTACAAGAAGGGCCACGCGACGGCGCCACATCGAGGTCACCGCGCACTCGCAGGCGACTCCGGACGCCGTGTTCGCGCTGCTCGGGGACGGCACGACGATCCGCTGGCAGGCGTCGTTCGCGCCCAAGGTGCCGGGGACGGGCTGGGCGCTCCAGCGGGGCCTCCGCCGTTTCCTCGATCAGTGCGCAGAGGGCCTCGCCAGACACGCGGCGCAAGGCGCCGTGCTCGGGACTCAGGACGCGCCCGCCGCCTGCTTGTTTCTGTACAGGTGCAACGTGAGTGGACCAAAGACGGCCACGAGGGCCGCACACGAGAGCAGCACCCATCCGATCTGGCCGACCGGGACGGTGCCGTCCATCAGGTCGCGGACGGCGCTGACGGTCAGGCTGAACGGGTTGACGTCGACGACCGCCTGCAGCCAGCCCGGCATCGTGTCGGGATCCACGAACAGGTTGCTCGCGAACACGAAGGGGAACAGCACCGGCATGCTCACGCCTTGCACGGCGGCCGGCGACTTCACGATCAGGCCGAGCACCGTGAACACCCACGACAGGCTGAACGCGAACACGAGGACCAGCACCAGCGAGAGCGCAACGCCAATCGCTCCACCACCGGGACGGAAGCCGAGCGCCAGGCCCAGCCCGACCACGATCGTCGCCGCCAGCGTGTAACGCACGGCGTCGCCGAGCAGCGACCCGACGAGCACCGCGGGTCGCCAGATCGGCAGCGACCGAAACCGGTTGAACACGCCCTGCGACACGTCGTTGTTGAGACCAACGCCGGTGTACATGGTCAGCATCACGACCGTGAACACGAACACGCCCGGCAGGAAGAACTGCAGGTACTCGCGCGTCGACCCCGCCAGCGCGCCGCCGAACAGGTACGTGAACATCAACGTGAACATGATCGGGAACATGAGCGCGTCGAACACCTGCTGCGGGTCGTGCTTCAGCTTCAACAGTGCTCGCCACGCGAACGTGAGCGACGTCGACGCGGGGCCTGGCTGACTCTGCTCCGCGCCCGCGGCGAGCACTGTCCGCAGCGTGTCGTCCGCGGTTGGCTGGATCGCGGTCGTCGTCATGCTGCGTCCTCCTCTTGGTCTGCCTCTGCGTCGGCTTCTTCGGCCGGACGGCCGGTCAAGGCGAGGAACACCTCGTCCAGGCTGGGTTGGCCGAGCGCGAGCTCGACCACGGGCACTTCGGCGCGGGAGAGGTCGGACAGCGCGCGCCCAACACGACCGGGATCGGAGACCGACGCCGACAACGCCGCCGGGTCGGACTCCAGGTGCACGCCAGCGCCCAGCGCGTGCGTCAACACCCGCTCGGCGTCGGCCCTGCGTTCGGGCTCGCCCAATCGCACGTGCAACGCGCCCGATCCGAGCGAGGCCTTGAGCTGACCGCTCGTACCCTCGGCGATCACCCGGCCGTGGTCGATCACGGCGATCCGGTCCGCGAGCTGATCGGCCTCCTCGAGGTACTGCGTCGTGAGCAGCACCGTGGTGCCGTCGGCGACCAGCGCCCGGATGATCTCCCACACCTGGTTGCGGCTGCGGGGATCGAGGCCGGTCGTCGGCTCGTCGAGGAACATGAGCTCGGGAGTGACGACGAGGCTCGCCGCGATGTCGAGCCGGCGTCGCATGCCACCCGAGTACGTGTTCACCTGACGACTGCCGGCCTGGCCGAGCCCGAAGGCATCGAGCAGCTCGTCAGCGCGAGCTCTCGTTCGGCGGCGCGAGTACCCGAGCAGCCGGCCGAGCAGGACGAGGTTCTCGCGGCCGGTGAGGTCCTCGTCGACCGACGCGAACTGCCCCGTCAGGCTGACCCGGCGGCGCACGGCTTCGGCGTCCCGGACGATGTCGTGACCGAGCACACGCGCGGTGCCGGAGTCGGGCTCGAGCAAGGTGGCGAGCATGCGGATGGTCGTGGTCTTCCCCGCGCCGTTCGGGCCGAGGAACCCGTAGACGGCGCCGGGATGCACGGCGAGGTCGACGCCGTCGACGGCTCGCGTCTCACCGAACGACTTCACGAGGTTGGACGCCTCGATGGCGAGCGTCATGGTCAACCTCCCAGCTTGGCGGCGTACCGGTCGCGGTGCCCCTCCCAATGCTCTTTGGCCCACGGGACCTGTCGGCCGTCGACGACGCCCGCGAGCCGGTCGAGCACCGTGTGCCAGCCGCCGAGGTCGCGCGGCGCGTTGACGATGTTGAAGCCGGGCGGCTCGGTGTGCGTGAGCCTCAGCAGGGTGCCGTCGCCGTCGCGTTGCAGCTCCCAGCGCGCGATCGAACCGGGGTCGGACCCGAAGGTGTGCTCGAAGAGGTAGGGCGGATCGACACGCAGCACCGTGTCGTGCGAGACCAGCGCCACGTCCCCCGCCTCGGCGATGATCGCCTCGACGAGCTCCGGCGGGCCGGTCGTGCGGATGCGGAAGGTGCCGCCCTCGACGAGGTCGAGCTCCACTTCTCCTTCACCGAACCATTCCGTGATCCGCTCGGGGCGCGTGATCGCATCCCAGACCTTCTCGACCGGATGTCCGAGCCGGCGCTCGAAGCGCAGCGCGTAGCGGCCGTCGACCTCCTCGATCGTGCCGTCGGCCATCGTCTGGGGGGTCGAGTTCGTCGGCATGACTACTCCTTCTTGTCGTTCTCGTTCTCGGGCTCGTCGTCGAGGTGGCGTTCCAACGCATCGAGCCGCTCGGTCCAGAACCGGCGGTACGGCGCGAGCCAAGCGTCGATCTCGGCGAGCGGCTCGGCGCGTACCCGGTACCAGCGCCGCTGGGCGTCGACGCGGACCTCGACGAGCCCGGCCTCGCGCAGGACCCGGAGGTGCTTCGACACCCCGGGCTGGCTCAGCGAGACGCCCTTGACGAGCTCCCCCACCGAGCGCTCCCGCACCCGCAGGAGGTCGAGAATGTCGCGCCGGCGAGGCTCCGCCAGCACGTCGAACGTGGTCGCCGCCGCCATGGGTCCAACATAGCCAATGGGTTATGTGCCTGTCAAGGCATACGCTGTCAGGCGCGCAGCTCGTCGAAGAGCGGAGTAGCGAACCGCGGGACGACCACCGCGCCCGCCAGCCACTTCCGCAGGCGTGCGACCTCCCGCTCGACCGCCCGGCGTCCGTCGGCACCGATGTCGTCGAGCAGCCGCCACACGACCTCCCCGTCCTTGCGCTGCGACCATCCGCCGACGATGCGTCCGTCCCACCACACGGTCGGCCCGGCGTTGCCATTGGTGTCGAAGATGGCGTGCTTGTGCGGGCCGAGGTACCACTCGCGCTCGGCCCAGCCCATCGTGGTCGGATCGAGGCCCGGCAGCAGCGCAACCCACGGCTTCGGCGGCCGCACGGGCGCCTCGTCGCCGGCGAGCACGATCCCGGTGGCGCCGCCGTCGAGCTCGACCTCGACGGTGTCGAGCGCGGCGACGGCCTGGCGTGTCTGGCCCAGCGGCCAGCCCGTCCACCACTTGAGGTCCGCGATCGTCCCGGGACCGAACGCGTCCAGCCACCGCCGCGCCAGCTCGGCGCGGGCTTCGTCGGGCTTCCAGGTCGGAAAGCCGTCCGGGAGCCAGGACTTCATCGGGGCCCAGCGATATCGGGTACTCGTCCACGAGCCCTGCGGGCGGCCGCGCACGACGCGCTGCTCGCACGCGAGCAGGAACAGGACCCGGGTCGTCATGCCCAGCTTCCCGCCCCACGTCTTGCCCTCGCCGTACGGGATCTGCTTGCGCAGCCGCGGCACCGCTTTCGACAGGTCCGCCCCGGTGACCTCGCCGCGCGTCTCGATGGCGGCGACCGTCTCGGCCTCGGCTCGGCGCAGCCAGCGCGCCCCGTCCTTCGCGATGCCGGCTTCCTCGATCATCCGCACGGTCCGCTTGCGTTCGGGAGGCACCAGCGCATCGGTGACCGCGGCCTGGACGATCGGGACGAGCCCGACCGGGACGACGAAGAGCGTACGGCGCATGCACAGTGTGCGGACGAGCGTGCGGTCGTCGTAGAGCGCCCGCTCGACGGCGGCGACCGAGGGGTCCTTCACGCGAGCGGCGACGCCGAGGAACACGGTCGCCGGATCGGTCGAGTGGAGACCGACCATCTGCTCGGCGAGCGCGACGACATCCGTGGCCTTGGCGGACGGCGCCAGGTGGTGCCGGATGGCCAGCCTCGCTCGCCGTTCGCGATCGGAGATGCGGCGCACGGCGGCCAACGTACGCCTCTCGACGTAGGCGACATCTACGTCCGGCGACGGATGCCCCCAACGACGGCGCGCCGTACCGTGGTGACGATGACGATCGTGGACCGCATCCGGCGACCGTTGGTGCTCGACTGCCTGCTCGCGCTCGCCGCCGTCGTCGCCCTGGTGCTGGTGGAGTCGCAGATCCCGGCCGGCGACGGTGACCGCAGCCTCGACGCCGTCGGCTACGCGCTGGTCGTCGGCAGCGGCGCGACGCTCGCGGTGCGACGCCGCTGGCCGATCGCCGGGCTCGCGTTCGTGTCCGCCTTGCTCTTCGTGTACAGCCTTCGGGAGTACCCCGGCGGGCCCGTGTACCTCACGTTCTTCGTCATGGCGTACTCGGTGGCGGTCTCGTACGAACGGCGCCGGTCTCTCGTGGTGGTAGGCGTCACGCTGGCAGCGTTGCTCTCGTCCCACTTGCTCACCTTCGGGGCCTCCGAGAGCGCGTGGCCGTTCCTGTCCGTGGGCTGGGCCGCGGCCGCCTGGTTCTGGGGTGACGGCGTGCGGACCCGGCGGGCCTACCTCGCAGGTCTCGAGGAACGGGCGCGCTATCTCGAGGAGACGCGCGAGGAGGAGGCGCGCCGCCGGGTGGCGGACGAGCGGCTGCGCATCGCCCGTGACCTCCACGACGTCATCGCCCACAGCATCGCCAGCATCAACGTGCAGGCGGGGTCGGCCGTCCACGTGATGGACCGCCGGCCCGAGCAGGCCCGCGACGCGCTCCTCGCGATCAAGGCCGCCAGCAGCGAAGCGCTGGCCGAGCTTCGAGTGACGCTCGGCCCCTTGCGGGCGGACGAGCACGACGCGCCCCGGGCCCCGACGCCCAGCCTCGCTCGGCTCGGCCCACTGCTGGAGACGGCGGCGCGCGCCGGGCTCCCGGTCGAGGTCGGGGTCCGCGGCAAGCCGCGCCCGCTCCCCGCGGCGGTCGACGTAGCGGCCTACCGGATCGTGCAGGAGTCGCTGACGAACGTGGTTCGTCACGCGCAGGCCCGCGAAGCGACGGTCACGCTCGACTACCGATCCGCCTTCGTCGAGCTCGAGGTCACGGACGACGGCCGGGGCGGCAACGGCGCGTCGGGCGCACCCGGCCACGGCATCGCCGGCATGCGGGAGCGAGCGGAGGCCGTGGGCGGTCGCGTTGAAGCGGGGCCGCGCTTTGCCGGAGGCTTCCGCGTGTGGGCCCGGCTGCCCATCAACTCGGAGGCAGATTGATCCGCGTCGCGCTCGCAGATGACCAGGCGCTGGTTCGAGCCGGATTCCGCGTCCTGCTCGATGCCGAGGACGACATCGAGGTGGTGGGCGAAGCTGACGACGGCGCCGAGGCCATCGCGATGGTGCGCCGTACCCGGCCCGACGTCGTGCTCATGGACATTCGCATGCCCGAGCTCGACGGCCTCGAGGCCACCCGCCGGATCGTGGCCGACGAGGCCAACGCATCTGTGCGCGTGCTGATCCTCACCACGTTCGAGGTCGACGAGTACGTGTTCGACGCCCTGCGGGCAGGGGCGAGCGGCTTCCTCGTCAAGGACACCGAGCCGGCGGAGCTCGTCCGGGCGGTGCGCGTCGTCGCCGAGGGAGAATCGCTCCTCTCCCCCGGCGTCACCCGCCGCCTCGTCGCCGAGTTCGTCTCCCGGCCGGAGCAAGCCGCGGCGTCGCCGCCGTCGCTGTCGGTGCTCACCGACCGTGAACGCGAGGTTATGGCGCTGGTCGCGGCCGGACTCAGCAACGACGAGATCGCCGAGAAGCTGTTCGTGAGCCCGGCGACCGCCCGGACCCATGTGAGCCGGGCGATGGTGAAGCTCAACGCCCGCGATCGCGCGCAGCTCGTCGTCGCCGCGTACGAATCGGGCCTCGTGACGCCCGGCACACGCAGCGACCCGTCGTAGCACGCCGGGCGTAGCCCGCCCGCCGCCGTACGTCGCAGCGCGCAGGCGAAGAGTCGCTCCTCGCCGGACGACGGTGCACCTCCCGTTCCCGACACTGGATGCGTCGGAATCGACGGAAGGAGCACCGACATGGTTGCCACGACTGCACCACCCCGTACCGTCGCCGCCGGCGCCGACGGCGCCACCAAGGTGTACGGCCGCGGCGAGGCGGCGATTCGCGCGCTCGACGGCGTCAGCGTGTCGTTCGAGGGCGGGCGATTCACCGCCATCATGGGCCCGTCCGGGTCCGGGAAGTCGACACTGCTGCACTGCCTGGCCGGACTGGACACGCTCACCTCGGGCGAGGTCTACCTGGGCGACGTCGAGCTCGGTTCGCTCTCGGAGAAGCAGCTCACCGTGCTGCGCCGGGACCGGATCGGCTTCGTCTTCCAGTCCTACAACCTCATCCCCACCTTGAACGCCCGCGAGAACGTCACGTTGCCGATGGCGTTGGCGGGCCGGAAGCCCGATCGCGATTGGCTGAACAACGTCATCGACACCGTCGGGCTTCGGGATCGGCTCACGCACCGGCCGAGCGAGCTGTCGGGTGGTCAGCAGCAGCGAGTCGCGGTCGCGCGGGCGCTCGCCAGCAGGCCCGACGTCGTCTTCGCGGACGAGCCCACCGGCAACCTCGACTCGAAGTCGGGCACCGAGATCCTCGGGTTCATGTCGCAGGCCGTGAGTGACCTTGCGCAGACGATCGTCATCGTCACCCACGACCCGGTCGCGGCCGCGTACGCGGACCGCGTGGTGTTCCTCGGCGACGGGAGGATTGTCGGCGAGCTCGCCGACCCGACAGCCGAGTCAATCATCGACCGGATGAAGCAGTTGGGAGGTTGAGCAATGGGCACCGTCATGTTCAAGGGCCTGCTCGCCCACAAGCGCAGGCTCGTCGGGACGTTCCTCGCAGTGTTCCTCGGCGTGGCGTTCCTGGCCGGGACGCTCGTGCTCGGCGACACGCTGCGAGGCAACTTCGACAACCTGTTCACGGAGGCGAACGCGGGCACCGACGTGGTCGTTCGCCACGAGTCGAGGCTCAGCACCGATCCCGGTGAACCCGACAGCCAGCGCGGGCTCATCGACGCGTCTGTGGTCGACACCGTACGCGGCGTCGACGGCGTCGCCGTCGCCGAGCCCACCGTCGAAGGCTTCGGTCAGCTCGTCGGCAAGGACGGCGACAAGCTCGGCGGCAACGGTCCCCCGACACTCGCAGGCAACTGGATCGAGAACGAAGATCTCAACCCGTACCAGCTCGTCGAGGGACGGGCGCCCCGCGCTGACAACGAGGTCGTGATCAACCGCGGCGCCGCCGACGACGGCGACCTGAAGCTCGGCGACACCACGACCGTCCAGACGCCGGAGCCGGTGCCGGTGAGGATCGTGGGCATCGCCACGTTCGGCTCCGCCGACGGCCTCGGCCAGAGCACGTTCACCGCCTTCGATCTCGAGCGCGCGCAGCAGCACCTGATCAAACAGACGGATCAGGTTGGTGGCATCGCCGTGAACGCAGATGAGGGCGTGTCGCAGGACGAGCTGTTGAGTCGGGTGCAGCGGGTGCTGCCCGCGGACGCCGAGGCGATCACGGGAACGGAGCTCACCACAGAGAACACGACTGACATCAACGAGGAGTTCCTCGATCTGTTCACGACGTTCTTGACCGTGTTCGCGGGCGTCGCGTTGCTGGTGGCGACGTTCAGCATCTACAACACGTTCTCGATCATCGTTGCGCAGCGCACGCGGGAGTCGGCGCTGTTGCGTGCGATCGGCGCCGGGCGCGGCCAGATCCTGGCCTCGGTCGTCGTCGAGGCGGTGCTGGTGGGTGTCATCGCATCCGCCATCGGCATTGTCGGCGGCCTCGGTATCGCCGGACTGCTCAAGGCCATGTTCGACGCCTTCGGGTTCTCCCTCCCCGCTGGTGGCTTGGTGTTTAACGCCTCGGTGGCCGTGATCGGGATGATCGTGGGCGTCGCCGTGACCCTCGTCGCCGGCGTGGCCCCGGCTATCAAGGCGTCCCGAGTCGCGCCCCTCGCCGCCATCCGCGACGTGTCCGTCGAGCGCACCACGGCGAGCCCGGTCCGGGCAGTCATCGGCGTCGCGCTGACCGCAATCGGCGTGGCGGTCGTGCTGGCCGCCGTGCTGAGCGGCGGTGAATCCGTGCTCGCACTCGCCGGCCTCGGGGCGCTGCTCACGATCGGCGGCGTCGTCGTGTTCGGGCCCGTCGTGGCCCGGCTCGCGAGCAGCGTGATCGGTTGGCCGCTGCGGTGGGTCCGGGGCGTTACCGGCTCGCTTGCCCGTCAGAACGCCATGCGCAACCCGAGGCGGACCTCGGGGACGGCGGCCGCGCTCATGGTCGGCGTCGGCGTGGTGACGCTGTTCACCATCTTCGCGGCGTCGCTCAAGGCGGCGATCGACGACAGCGTGACGCAGTCGTTCCGCGGTGATCTCGTGATCTCCGAGGGCGGCTTCGGCGGCGGTGGGATCAGCCCGCAGCTCGCCTCCGACGTCGACCAGCTGCCCGAGGTGCAGACAGCGACGGGCCTGGGGCGGGGACGGGCGCTCGTCGACACCGGCACCGAGAACGTCACCATCGCCGAGCCGGCGCAGCTTGCGGGCGTCGTCGACCTCGACGTCACCAGCGGCTCCGTGAAGACACTCGGCCCGCAGGAGCTCGCGGTCTCGGAGCGGATCGCGGACGACGAAGGCTGGAAGCGGGGCGCGAAGGTGCCGGTGACGTTCGCCGACGGGACCACGACGGAGTTCACCGTCGGTGCCGTCTACGAGAACCGCGACATCGCCGGGAACTACGTCCTGTCGCGTGAGGCGTGGACGCCTCATGCCGTGCAGGACGTCGACAACACCGTGCTCATCAGCCTCGAGAAGGGCGTCGCCCTCGAGGACGGACGACGGGCCGTCGAACGGACGGCGGAGGCGTACAACGCACCCGACGTCGAGGACCGTCAGCAGTACGCCGACTCGGTCGGTCAGTTCGTGGACATGATGCTCGGCATCGTCTACGTCCTGTTGGCGCTGGCGATCCTGATCGCGCTGATGGGCATCGCCAACACGCTGTCGCTGTCCGTGTACGAGCGCACGCGTGAGCTCGGCCTGCTGCGGGCGATCGGCGAGAGCCGGCGTCAGCTCCGGTCGATGATCCGGTGGGAGTCGGTGATCGTCGCCGTGTTCGGCACGGTCGGCGGGCTCGGCGTCGGCGTCTTCCTCGGCTGGGCGCTCGTGAAGGCCGCGTCCGAGGGCACCGGCGACATGATCGCACCCTCGTTCACGGCACCGATCGGCCAGCTGGCCGTGCTGCTCGTGGTGGGCGCGATCGCCGGCGTGCTCGCCGGGCTCCGCCCCGCGCGACGCGCCGCGAAGCTCCCCGTCCTGCAGGCCGTCGCCGCCGAGTAGGCGAGATGTTCGAGCACCGCGGCCGCCTCCACTCCCCTTCCCCCCGGGGTGAGTGGGCGGCCGCGGTCTCGGGCCGGGACCGCCTGCTCGCCGGCGCCGTCGTCAACGCCGCCGCCCTGCTCGCATGGGCGGCGGAGTCCTGGGCCGCCGTTACTCCGCCCCGTCGCAATGCCCCGGCGACGGCGGGACGTCGAGAGCCGGGTTGCGGTCGAAGAAGCCGACCGGCGCGAGCAGGAAGCCGGTGGACTCGACCGGCATGACCGGCCAGTCTTCCGGGCGCGGGATATGCGTCACGCCGAAGGTGTGCCACACCACCACGTCGGTGTCGGCGACCGGCCGGTCCGCTGCGGTCCATCGGGGCAGCCCGTCTCCCCCGCCGTGCTGGTTCGGGTAGTCGCCGGCGGCGCGCCGCTCGTCGGGCCGGTAGGGCGTGACCCAGAGGTTGCGGGTCGCGAACGCGGCCCGCCGGCCGACGCTCGACTCAGGGCTCGCCAGCAGCGTCGGTGTCGACGCGGGAACAAGCTTGTACCCGACCGGCTGACCGAGGCGGTTGCGCGCTTCCGGGTTGACGATCTTCCAGATTCGGCTGCGTGACGCGTCGACGACCCGTTGGGCTTGCTGCTCGCTCGCGAGCGGTGTCACCTCGGTGGTGAACGCGTTTGCGAGAGGATTGTCGGGGCCGGCCGGATCGGACACAGCGTCGACTTCGTACACGGTGTTCGTGACGCCGTCGACGTCGAAGTCGAGGCGCACGTTGAACAGGTGCTGGTGGTACGGCGCCGCGAGCTGCGGTGCGACCATCTCGGCGTTGCTCACCTCATCGGTGCCACCGCCGCCGTCCGCGACGGCCATCGTCGACATGACGCCGGTCAGCTTGACTTCGAGCTGCATGCTCCCGTCGAGGTAGAAGTACCAGTAGAAGCCGTACTCGTAGTTGCCGACGGTCGCGATCGAGCTGATCACCAGCCGGCGCTGGCGGCGCACCTCGGTCGTGCCGCCGTGCAGATCGACGTGCTTCCACAGGATGCCGTAGTCCTCCTCGTGTATGCAGATGGCGTTCTCGATCGTGTACGGCTCACCGCGCTCGTTGCCGAACGTGACGTCGAGGTAGTGGATGACGCCGAGGCAGTCGCAGCCGAGCGTGAGCGAGTTCGCCATGCGTCCGAGGCCCCACTCGCCGGCGTCGAACGCGTTCTTCCAGTTGTGCATCGGTCCGGTGTCCCCGTACGGGACGACCATCTCGCTCACTGACGCGCGATGCAGGATCGGACGGACGCGGCCGCCGTTCTCGCTGTCGCCCTCGTAGCCGATTGTGTGCAGCACGAGCCCCTCGTACGGATCCATCGAGACGCGCAGCGACCAGCGCTGCCAACGCACGAGGTTGCCGTCGACCGTGAAGCTCGGTCCCTCGGGCTGCGTGATCTCGAGCGGCTTGAGGTCGTCCCGCATCGGCCCGACGTCGTCGCGCAGGTAGCCGCCGCGTTCGGGCGGCAGCGGCACGGCGCCGTGGTCGGCGACCTCGAGGACCTCTCCCCGTCCGATGTCGACGATGCCGATCAGGCCCTCGATCGGCCGGGCGTACCCGTTGTCCGTGTCGCTCTCCCGGTAGTAGGCGAGGCAGCGGCTGATGCGACGGCCCTCCTCGACTGCGAGCCCGAAGCTCCCGGGTGGCCACGGGTCGATCTGGACCTTGCTCTGATCGGTGATGCCGCGCCGGGCGAGCGCCGCCTGCCATTCGGGGCTCTCGTTCAACGCCACGATCGCGTTGAACGACTCCTCGAAGAGCATCGCCGGTCGCATCCCCGGCATCTCGCGCCACGACGCCACCGCGCGACCGCCCACGTCGACGACAGCCTCCACGACGTCCGCCGCCGGACCGGGGACGATCACGACCCGCACGCGTCGTTCGACCGCGTCGCCGGCGACAAAGCCCGCGACCACGTCCTTGTCGGGCTCGTCGAGTCCGAAGTAGGCGAAGCGGGCGGCGTCGGTCAGTCGCCCGTCGGCGCGCAGCACCGCGACCGCGGTCTCGATCTCGTCAGCCGTGAGCGACTCGAGCGGATGCGCGGGCTGCATCGTCGATGCCGATGCCTCGGTGTCGATCGCCATGCCGGGCCCTCCCCCTGATGGACTCGAGATCACCGTCTAGTACACCTACGACGCCGTCCGTAGTCGAACGAGGACGGCTGCGTCGGGCGACGTACCCGCGAAGCCTCCCCTCGACGGACGCAATCGGGCTCGATGCTCGTCACGATCGCGAGGAGTCAACGAGAAGGGAGGTGACGAGAATGTTGGCGCATGCTGGATGGTGGCCCGGGTTCGGGCTCCTTTGGATCGTGTTTTTCTGGGGCGTGATCGCGTTCGTCTTCTGGCGGCGGCGACGCTGGTGGGGCGGCCCACGCGCGTCAGGTGAAGCCGTACTCGGCGAGCGCTACGCCCGCGGAGAGATCACCGAAGACGAATATCGAGAGCGCCTCCGCGTCCTCAGGGACGGACGGTAGGACGCCAGGCGTCGTTCGTGATGCGGACGGCGTAGAAGCCGGCGTTGCCGTCCGAGTACCAGATCTCTCCCCGTTCGGGGACGAACGAGGGACTGGACATGGCGTAGCTGCTGGGCGGATCACCCGGGATCGTCGGCTCGGTCGGCGTGTTGTAGTACGCGCTCTCCCTGGGGTGCGACGGATCCCGGATGTCGAACACGCGCAAGCCGGAGAGGATGAAGCTGCAGGCGACGATGCCGGGATCTTCCCGCTGCGGCACGTTGCAGTAGTGGCCGGCGTAGCCCCCCGCGAAGCTGCCCGCGCCCGGATCGCCGGCAAGCGCCGCTCGGTTCTCGGGCTGGTGCACGTCGAGGCGGATGTTGGAGACGACCTTCGGCTTGGTCTCGTCGGCGATGTCGATGATCCGCGCTGCGCCGACCACGGGCCCGTTGCCGGTGATGGTGCCGTTCGAGTCGGTGGCGAACTCGTCGATCTCGACGAGGTACGGCCGCCCCTTGATCGTGACCGGGATCGCGTTCTGCGGGATCGTGAGGTTGTCCCACGCCAGCCTGCTCACCTCGCGCACCTGCGGGTCCCGCACCCGCTTGTTGACCTGGCTGACGTCCAGGATGATCAAGCCCTGCCGGGCGGCGACGTACGCGCGGTTGCCGTCGTTGCTGATCGACAGCCCGTGTGAGTTGTAGTTGCCGACCCAGAGCGTCCTTGGCAGCGACGGGTTCGTGACGTCGACCGCGACGAGATGGCCGGTGCCGATCGAGGCGGCGTAGAACGTCCGCCCGTCCGGCGCGAACCCGCTCTCGTGGCCCAGGATCCCGACCGGTGACGTCGAGCGCAGCGCGGGGTTCCGGCAGTCAGCCGTGACGTCGTAGACGTCGACGATGCCCGGGTACGCGATGGGGTTCCCCATCACCGCCGCGAGCAGTCCGCGCTTCGGATTGAGCACCATCGACTCGTGCGGCGTCTGCATGGCGGGCGTTACCAACGTCGCGGTGCGCACGGGCGCGGCAGGGTTCGACATGTCGAGAACGATCGTCCCCGTCGGGAACTGCGCCGGCTGAGCCGCGTTGAGTGGGAACAGCAGCGTCGAGTCGAAGTACGCGCACTCGCGACCGGCGGCGTCCACGTAACGCTCGACCTTGTAGCCGCCTGACTCGCCGAAGTGGCTGACCAGCTCCGCGTTGCACGTGTAGCCCTGCGCTGCCCGCCCGCTGGCGGCGTCTTCGGCGCTGACCCGTCCCTGCATCCCCGTCTCGGGATTGGAGCCGGGCCCGCATGTCGCGCGGGGCGTCGGCCCGGGGTCGACGCCGTTCTTGGCCTCTTTCGACGCCGCCGCCGCACGCACGCGCCAGCCGACGCCGTGATGGTGGTGCTCGTGGCCTTCTTGCGCCGCCGCCGGCGGGCCCACGAGCGCGGCGCCGAGCATGCAGACCGCGGCTGCGCCGACCCATCGCCACGTTGACCGCCGCATTGCGACCCCCGACAGCCAGGAACCCGGCAAACGGTACGAGACGGTCATACCGCCCCGCAACATCGGGAAACCCGACTGATCGAGTCGCATTTACACTGGGGTCATGACCGCCCGTCAGCTGTTCTCGTTCCCGAATCCGGTCAACGAGCTGTCGGCGCGCCTCGTCGCCGGCGGCGTGGTGATCATGGCGGCGTCCGCCGTCGTGTGGGACCAGCCGTGGCTGCTGATCCCGATCGCCTACGGGTTCGTCGCCCGGATGCTCACGGGCCCGACGCTCAGCCCCCTGGGCCAGCTCGTCACGAAGGTCGTCACGCCGCGGCTTCCACTCCCGGCGAAGTACGTTGCCGGGCCGCCGAAGCGGTTCGCCCAGGGCATCGGCGCGACGATCTCGGTCGCGGCGCTCGTGGCCTACTTCGGGTTCGGCAGTTCAGGCGCGGCGTACGTGCTGCTCGGCGCGATCGTCGTCGCCGCGACGCTCGAATCCGTGTTCGCGTTCTGCCTCGGCTGCGCGATCTTCGGCGTGCTCATGCGATGGGGCGTGATTCCCGACGAGGTGTGCGAGCGGTGCAACGACATCTGGGCCAGTGCCCGGGGCGTGACGGCGGCCAGCAGGTCGTGACGAGTCGCGGCTGAAGAGCGCCTTCCCGATGTCGGCGGTGTTCTGGATGAAGAGCGCCGCGCTCCCCCACACGAACGGGAGCCACACCGGAATGCCGAGGATGCTCGGTTCGGCGTACTCCCACGCGCCCGTTTGGATGGCCAATCCCTCTGCCAGCGGACCGAAGACGAACCCCGTCGCATACACGCAGAGGCTGGTCCGGCTGGGCCGGAGCGCGTAGATCGCGGCGCCGGCGACGATCAGCAGCGTGGTGAGCGCGAGCGGATACCGCCACAGCACGCTCGTGAGCAGCAGCGTCGCCAACGCGAGCGTGGCGTTGACGACAGCCTTCATGGGCTCCGACACGCCGCCCAGCTTGGCAGGCGAGGGACGGGCTATGCCGGACCGGCGCGGGCCTCGGCGGTGAACGGGTAGGCGAGGTGCCGGAGGTAGCCGACCTGCGGCACCGGGTCGGGGATACCGAATCCCTGCGGACGCCTCCCCTTGGGCATGTACGCGGTGCCGAAGATCCGGTCGACGATCGGGAGACCGAAATTCTTGTCCCGGGCCTCGGCGTCGATGGCGTGATGCCAGTGATGCCATTCGGGCGTGGGGACCACCCACCGCACGACCGGGAACCGCAGCCGCACGTTGGCGTGCTGGAAGATCGCGAGCAGCGTGACGAACACCGCAACGCCGGCGAAGGTGCCGGCTCCGTACCCGAGGATCACGAGCGGCATCACGGTGAAGGCCTGCGTGAACGCCTGGTCGAGGGGATGCAGGCGGCCGGCAGCGACCCAGTCCATCAACTCGATGCTGTGGTGCACCGAATGGAACCGCCAGAGGAACGGCACCTCGTGCGTGAGGCGGTGCCCCCAGTAGTTGCCGACGACGACGAGCACGGCGGCAAGGACGACTGCGGCCGCCGTCGGGAGGTTGCCGACGATGTTCAGGTTGCGGACCCAGAAGACCGGGACCAGAGCCGCCACGACGAGGGCGATCCCCAACGCCGTCGAGAACAAGTTGTTCACGAGCAGGTGCGTGAGGTCGGTCAGCAGGCCGCGCCGGAACACGCGCTGGGCCCGGAGGGCGAAGAGCTTCTCGAGCGGGACGAACAGCAGGAACAGCGCCGCGATGCCCACCACAGCGTTGCCGCGCACGACGAGGGCGAGAACGAGCGCGGCGACGAATGTCAGCCCCGTGACGAGCCCGAAGCGGGTCGGGCGATCCCGGTCGACAGCGGCTACTGCCATGCGTCTATGCCAACGCAGGTTGATGAGGGGACGTCCCGGTGAATGTCATTGTTCCGTGAGGTCGCGCCAGTTCGGGTCGCGCTTCTCGGCGAAGGCACGCGGGCCTTCCTCCTGATCGGGGTGGCCCCACATCGAGGTGAGCTCGCCGGCGCCGGCGCGGCAGGCGTCGGTCAGCCCCATCTCGAGGGCGCCCCACAGCGCCCGCTTCGTCGCCCGCATCGCCGCCGGTGAGTTGCGGGCGATCTTCTCGCCGAGCGCCTGCGCCTCGTCTCGGAGCCGCTCGGGCGGATCCACGATCTGGCTGATCATGCCGAGCTCGTACGCCCGAGCCGCCGAGAGGCGCTCGTAACGGCCGACGAAGGCCATGCGCATCACCGCCTCGACCGGCATCTTGCGGATGAGCCCGATGGCCTCGAGCGAGACGACCTGGCCGATCGACACGTGTGGGTCGAAGAACTCGGCGTCGGACGCCGCGATGACGACGTCGGCGTCGGCAATCCAGTGGAACCCACCGCCCGCGCACACGCCGTTGACAGCCGTGATCACCGGCTTCCACACCTGCTGATGCCACGACGTGAAGTGCAGGTCGAAGTCCTCGACCGACTGCCGGTACCGCTCCATGCCGACGCCGTCGCTCGCGATCTCGGCCACGTCGACACCGGTCTGGAACGCGCGCCCCTCGCCCGTGTGGACGATCACCTTCACGTCGGGATCACCGTCGAGCTCGGTCCAGGCGAGCGCGAACTCGTCCCGCATGCGCGCCGACATCGCGTTGAGCCGCTCCGGACGATCGTTGATCAGCCAGCCGACCGGACCGCGCCGCTCGAGCTTCAGGCACTCGAACCGCGAGAACGTCATCGCTGCTTCTCCATCTCTTCTGCCTCTCCTGTCGGCTCGACGGGCCGCCAAGCCGGCTCCCGCTTCTCGGCGAACGCCCGCGGTCCCTCCTCCTGGTCGGGATGGCCCCACATCGACACGAGCGCGTGTGCGCCGGCGCGGCAGGCATCGGTGAGCCCGCGCTCGAGAGCGCCCCACAGCGCCTGCTTCGTGACGCGCATGGCGGCCGGTGAGTTGCGAGCGATCTTCTCGGCGAGCTCCTGCGCCGCGTCGCGTAGGCCGTCGGGCGGATCGACGACCTGCGAGAGGATCCCCAGCTGACGCGCACGCTCGGCGTCCAGACGCTCGCCGGCGCCGACCAGCGCCATTCGCACGATCGGCTCCATCGGCGACTTACGGACCAAGCCGATCGTCTCGTACGCGCTCACTTGGCCGAGGGACACGTGCGGGTCGACGAACGTGGCGTTCGACGCCGCGACGACGACGTCGGCGTCAGCCACGAAATGGAGTCCTCCCCCTGCGCAAACGCCGTTGACGGCCGCGATCACGGGCTTCCACACCTGGTTGTGCCATGCGGTGAGGCGAAGCTCCGCGTCTCGCGTGCGGCGAGACTGCTCGCGCAGCGCCTGCTTGTCGCCGCTCAGCTGGGCGACGTCGACTCCGGTCTGGAAGGCGGGCCCGTTGCCGGTGTTCACGATGACCCGTACGGCGGGGTCGCGGTCTAGCTCGCGCCACGCGGCCTCGAGCTCCTCGAACATCGTCGCGTCCATGGCGTTGGCGGCGTCGGGCCGGTCGAAGATCAGCCAGCCCACCGGGCCGCGCCGCTCGACGACGAGCGTGTCGTACGGCATCAGCTGCGCGGGACCTCGCGCCACGGGCGGCCCTGCCACGGGTCGGGCTCCCGCGGGAGGCCGAGCACGCGCTCGCCGAGCACGTTCTTGTTGATCTCGGTCGTGCCGCCCTCGATGGTGTTCGCCCGGCTGCGCAGCATCCCGCGCAGCTCGAACGGCAGCGACTCCGCGTAGCTGTCCGCCGCGCTCTCCCACGCCACCGCGTCCATGCCGAGGAGTCGGACGGCGAGCGCCTGGATGCGTTGGTTCAACTCCCCCTGGTGCACCTTGCCGATCGAGCTCTCGGGGCCGGGTGGACGCCCGGCCCGCAGCTGCGCGCGCACCCGGTCGTTCGTCCAGGCCCGGATGCGTTCCTCGCTGTATGCACGCATCAGCTCCTGGCGTACGACGAGGTCGGCGCCGGCGGCGCGCCGGCGCGCCACGGTGAGCACGTGGGCCGTGCCCGCGCCGCCGATGCGGTCGACGCCGCCCGAGCCCTCTCCGGACACCATCTGGCGCTCGCCCGAGAGCGTGGCGCCCGCGACGCGCCACCCGTCGCCGACGGCGCCGACTCGGTGCGCGTCGGGCGCTCGCGCCCGATCGAGGAACACCTCGTTGAAGTCGACTTCGCCGCCGAGGTGGCGGAGCGGCCGCACCTCGACGCCCGGCTGTCGTAGGTCGAGCAGGAAGTACGTGATGCCCTTGCGCTTCGGCGCGTCGGGATCGGTCCGGGCGAGCAGCACCGCGAAGTCGGACTGGTGCGCCCAGGTCGTCCACACCTTCTGGCCCGTCACGAGCCAGTCGTCGCCGTCGCGTACTGCGGTCGTCGCGAGCGACGCCAGGTCGGATCCCGCGCCGGGCTCGCTGAACAACTGGCACCAGCGTTCCTCGTTGCGCACGATCGGCGGGAGGAAACGAAGGCGCTGCTCCTCGGTGCCGTGGGCGAAGAGCGCGGGCGCGGCGAGATTGAGCCCGAGCGGGTTGAGGCGTCCGAGGTTGTACGGGCGCAGCTCGGCTTCCACGCGGCGGGCGACGTCGAGAGCGAGATCGAGGCCGCCGTACGCGACCGGCCACGTCGGGACGACCAGCCCGGAGCGCGCGAAGACGGGGTACCACGCCTCGTAGTCGGCGCGCGATCGGACCTCGCGGATGGCGGGCGCGCCGCCGCGGTGCGCCGCGTCGCGCCACGCCGGCGGCACATGCTCCTCGATCCACGCTCGGACGGCCGAAACCGCGTCGGCGGCCGCGGTGCCGGGGTTGACCGGAAGTCGTTCGGCGTGAGCGTCGAGCGTCGCGACCAGATCACGACGCAGCACCTTGCCCGCCTCGCTCCGCGGGAGCGCGTCGACGCGATGGAACGCCACCGGCACCTTGTAGCCGACGAGTTGCTCGCGGCACAGGCGTTCGAGCTCGGTCGGGACGGCGTCGCCGACGAAGAACGCGACCGGCACCTCGCCGAGTCGGACGTCGGCCGCGCCTACGACCGCCGCGTCGCGCACCCCGGGCGCGCCCCGCAGGACCTCTTCGACCTGCGCCGGGTGCACCTTGTTGCCCCCGCGGTTGATGACGTCGTCGACGCGGCCCTCGATCCAGACGAAGCCGTCGGTGTCGATCCGTGCGAGGTCGCCGGTGCGGAGGTATCCGCCCTCGTCGAGCCGGTCGTCGAACCGACCGCCGCCGAGGTAGCCCGACGCCATTCTCGGCGGACGCACCGCCAGTTCCCCGACGTCGCCCTCGGGCGCGGCGCCGCCGCCATCGCCGATGATCTTGACCTGCACGCCGGCGTGCGGCCGACCGACGGCGCCGATCTTCTCGGGATGGGCACGGGCGTCGGCGGCGGTCCAACCGATCACTTCACCGATCTCGGCCTGCCCGTAGCCGTTGAGCACGATCACGCCGAACCGCGCGGCAAACCGCCTGGCCTCGTGGGGCGACAGCGGCGCAGTGATGCTGCGCACGTACCGCAGCGGCGTGAGATCCTCGATGCTCTCGTCGTCGGTGAGCATCGTGATCGCGGCGGGTGGCAGGACGGTCGAACGGATCCCGAAGCGCCGCACGAGCTGCGCGAACTGCTCTGTGTCGAACCGTTCCATGATCACGATCGATGCACCCGCCCGCAGGCCGAACAGCACGTTGTAGATCCCGGCGTTGAGCGCGAGCGACACGGGGATGAGATTCGGGGTCGGCGCCAGTTCATGCCCGCGTCGGCCCGTCTTCAGCTCGCCGAGCACACGATCGAGGAGCTCGATATACGCGGTGTGCGTATGCAGGACGGCTTTCGATTCGCCGGTCGTGCCCGAGGTCCACAGCACGAACGCAGCCTCGGAATCGGACGTTGCGGCGCCGTCGCGTGTGCGCATGCCGTCGGGCCGCAGAAACACCGCCGGCTCGACAGTTCGGAGCACCCGGTCGACTTCCGCCTGCGGCGCGCGCGAGTTGACGGGCACGAACACGGCTCCGGCGAGCCACACGCCGAACATGGTCGTGACCATCTCGGGTCCGTTCGGGAACTGCACCGCGACGAGCTGCCCCGGTTCGACGCCCGCGTCACATAGCTGCTCGGCCACCGCCGTGGCGGCGCGCCGGGCTTCGCCGGCGGTGACGGAACGCTGTGCCGTGTAGAGGAGCGGCTCGTCGTCGGCGAACGGATGCGAGACGAGCAGTTCGGCCAGACTCATTGCATGTTGTATACAGCACGGGCGGAACCGTTCTCTCGACGAGGAGGCGCGCATGGCGGACGGCCCGTCGATCACCGACGAGGGCGTCGCGCGACTGCGTGCACGGATCGGCCTGCCGCAGCCGCATCCCCAGCCGCCGCATTACCGGTGCCCGAACGAGGACGCGTTCCGCCAAGTGGCCGAGGCGTACGGCGACGACAACCCGCTGTGGTGCAACCCGTCCTACGCGGCGTCGACGCGATGGCGGGGGCCAGTTGCGCCGCCTCCGATGGTGGGCGGCGACACGCTCATCGGCGAGAACGAGGTGACCGAACTCGACGACGACGAACGCGCGCTGCTCAAAGGCGACCCGATCCGGGGCGCGCACGCGTTCTACTCGGGCAGCTTTCGCGAATGGTGGGCGCCGCTGCGACCCGGCATGCGCGTCACGCGCCGGAATGCGCTCGTCGGCGTGCACGACAAGCAGAGTGAGTTCGCCACGCGTGCTGTCCACGAGTGGACGGCGGAGGTGTTTGCCGCGCCCAGCGAGGTGCTGTCGGCGCAGTACCGCTTGATGATCCGCACCGAGCGCGAGCAGGCCGACGAACGCGGCAAGTACGACGACACCTCCATCGATCCCTACACCGACGAGCAGCTGCGCGAGATCGACGACGGCTACGCCTCGGAGCCGGCTCGCCGGCGGGGTTCGCAACCACGCTTGTGGGAGCACGTCGAGGAGGGCGATGAGGTCGGCCCCTTGGTTAAGGGCCCGCTGCGCGTGACCGACATGGTCTGCTGGCACGTCGGCATGGGCATGGGGCTCTACGGAGTGAGGGCACTCCGGCTCGGCTACCAGCAGCGTCAGCGCGTGCCTCGCTTCTTCCGGCCCGATGATCTCAACATCCCGGACGTGCAGCAGCGGGTTCACTGGGACCCCGAATGGGCTCGGCGGGCGGGCAACCCGTCGACGTACGACTACGGCCGGATGCGGGAAACCTGGCTCATCCACCTGTGCACCGACTGGATGGGCGACGACGCGTGGCTCTGGAAGCTCGACTGCCAGTTCCGGCGGTTCAACTACGTCGGTGACACGCACTGGATGCGGGGACGCGTCGTGCGCAAGGCGCTCGTCGACGGCGATCGCCCCGCGGTGGAGCTCGAGCTGTCGGGCGAGAACCAGCGCGGTGAGGTGACCACGCCGGGGCACGCGACGATCCTGCTGCCGAGCCGGAAACACGGCCCGGTGCGCCTGCCCGAGCCGCCCGGCGGTGCGACGACGTGTCAGAAGACGCTCGATGCGCTCGTCGCGCGCTTCGCCGCGGAGGAGCGCGCGTGAAGGCGTACCCCGAGCCTCCGGACGGGCTGCTCGTGACGCGCGACGGACCCGCGCTCCGCCTGACGCTCGACCGTCCCGACCGCCGCAACGCCGTCACCGACGAGATGGTCCTCGCCCTGATCGAGGCGGTCGAGGCCGCGGGGAGCGACGAGTCCGTCCGCGTGATCGTGCTCACGGGCACGGGCGAGCACTTCTGCTCCGGCTTCGACCTCGGTCAACGCGGCGGCGCTCGCGACACGCCACGCGCCGGCTCGACCCAGCGGCGAATGCGCTGGCAGGTGAACCGGCTGATCCCGACGATGCTCGAGACCCAGACGGCGATCGTCACGGCCGCCCGCGGATGGGCCATCGGCCTCGGGCTCCACCTGGTGCTGGCGTCTGACTTCGCGATCGTTGCCGAGAACGCGCGTCTGCGAGCGCCGTTCGCGACGATGGGTTTCACTCCCGACTCCGGCGGGTCATGGTTGATCCCCCGCCTTGCCGGTGTCGCGCGCGCCAAGGAGATGCTCCTGCTCGGGCGCGAGGTCAGCGGCGCCCAAGCGGCGCAGTGGGGCATGGTGCACCGCGCCCTCCCGGTCGAGGAGGTCGACGCGGCCGCCGGTGAGGTCGTCGGCGAGCTCGCGTCGGCCGCCACGGTTGCCGTAGGTCTGACGAAGCTGCTGATCCACCGGGGACTGAGCGTCGATCTCGAGCGCCACCTCGCCGACGAGGCGCTGGCGATCGAGGTCGCGAGCCGTTCCGAGGATTTCCACGAGCACGCCCGCGCCCGCCGCGACAAGCGCGACCCGAAGTTCGAAGGGCGCTAGCGGCTCACCGCCGCCGCGCGCTTCAAGGTCGCGCGGCGACAGCGGGTCCTTTGGGTGGCCCTGGGGTGAAGCTCGTGGGCCGCGAACAGCTGGTGAAGTAGCTGGATCGCGACCGAGCCCTCCCGTTGCATCGGCTGTCGATCCCTTGACGGGCTCGGTCCCCGATCCATATGGGGAGTTGCGTTCGAGAAGCTACGCGGTCGAGCGCCCGAGGTGCCGATCTGTATCCATTCACCGGCTGACATGGCCGACACTCGGTATTCACGTTCTGTCGTCGGCCGTTGGGCGCGGATCGACCATGTGAGTTGGCGTTCCGCGGCGGCACCCGTTCTGGTCGACCCCGAGAGGAGCCCGATACGGTCGGATCGTGCCGCTGGTTGAGGTCAACGGTGTCCGGCTCCTCGCCGAGGAGACCGGGAAGGGGGAGCCGCTCGTACTCGTGCACGGGAGTTGGGACGACCGGCAGGCGTGGATGTTCGTCGAGGACGACTTGGCGAAGTCGTTTCGGGTCATCAGCTACGACCGCCGTGGGCACACCGGCAGCGAGGACTCTCCGCAGCCGGGGTCGCGACGCGACGACGAGGACGATCTCGCCGCGCTCATCGAGGCGCACGGTCTGGCGCCGACGCACCTTGTTGCGAACTCCTTCGGCGCCTCGATTGCGCTCAGCCTGACCGCCCGCCAGCCCGAACTGGTCTGCTCGGTGTGCGCCCACGAGCCGCCGCTGATGGGGCTTGTGGCTGACGATCCGGTTGTCGCGCAGGTTGGCGAGCGCGTGGGTGCGGTCGTTTCGCTCATTGATCGTGCAGACGCCGAGGCAGGTGCGCGCCTGTTCGTCGAGGAGGTGGCTCTCGGGCCGGGCGCCTGGGAGCTCATGCCTCGGAGGAACGCGATGCCATGACCGCCAACGCGGGGACGTTCGTCGGTGAGACGCGCGACCCCGACTGGGCGATGATCGACCTCGATGGGCTCGCGGCCGTGTCGTGTCCCGTCCTGCTCACGCAGGGCGATCAGAGCCCACCGTTCTTCGCGGCAATCATCTCCCGACTGGCGGAAGTCATCGACCGCGCGCACGTCACGACGATCCCGGACGCCGGCCACGTACCACATCAGACGCATCCCAGCGAGTGGCTCGCGGTCGTCACTGAGTTCGCCCGCGGGGCGGGCTGAGCGAATCTCGCCTCGAATCAGGCAATCCACTCGTGGACACGTTCCAGGGCCACCCGCGTAGGTGCCGATCGGTGCTCTGTCCGACCACGCCATGGGCCGGGGTTCTGTGCGCCTCGGGGAGCCGTGTTCTCTGCGCGGAGGTGGAGCAGCCTGCGGCTCGGCCGCCGACGTCCGCCAGGACCGCGGTTGTCACATGCGTTCGGTTGCCGTCTTGGAGCGATCGCCGACGAGCAGCGCGATCGTGGCCCCTGCGACCGCGGCCGCAGTGCCCACGTAAATGACTTTGGCGCTAGCGACGTCGAGGAGGAGCCCTCCCGCGATCGGCCCGAGCGCGTACCCGCCCGCGTAGAGGACGTTCTGGAACCCATAGGCGAGTCCCCGCTCGGCCTCGTCGAAGGACTCGTCGAGCATCGGGACGGCGGCGGCGAAGCAGAGGCTGAAGCCCGCGCCGTAGACGCCGAGCGCGATCGCGGTTCCCGCCACCCCAGGCAGGGCGGCGAGCAGCAGCGCTGAGAGCGCCGTGATCGCGAGCCCGGCGCGGGCCGGGACGAGCCTGCCGCGCCGGTCCCCCCACCGCCCGCCCAGCGGCGCGATCCCGGCATCCACCGCGATCGAGCCGGCAAACAGCAGTCCGATCGCGGCACTCGAGAGCCCGAAGCGATCGTCGAGATCGAGCGGTGCAACGACTTCCACTACCCCGAGGACGAGGGCGCTGACGAGGATGATCGCCGACGCCCACCGGCCGATGGACGCCCGCAGCGCGTGCCGGATCGTTGCCAGCGCGGGCAACGCGGTCGAAGCTCTCTTCCGATCCCGCGGCAGCAGCACGAGCGCAGCGACCGACAGCCCGACGGCTGCGCCGCAGCAGATCAGGAACGGCGCCTCGAAGGAGACCACGTCGGCCGCGACCCCGCCGAGTGCAGGGCCCGCGATTGAGCCGACGCCGGTCGCGCCGATGGCGACACCGAGCGCCTCGCCGCGCTTGCCGGGCGGGGCGGTGTCCGAGACGAGCGCCAGCGCCGCGATCCAGCTCGCGGCCGACCCGACCCCCTGGACGGCGCGGGCAGCAACCAGCAACGCGAGCGAATCGGAGGCCGCGATGAGACCCGACCCCGCGCCGACCACCATGAGGCCGACCGCGAGCAGGAGCCTCCGACCGAGGCGATCGGCGATGCGACCGAGCGGCAGCGACAGCACGGCGATCGGCACCGCGTACGCCGCGAGAGTGACGCCCAGCGCGTCCGGGCCGGCGCCGGTGCGTTCCTCGATCGTGGGCAAGAGCGGCGCGATCAAGCCGAGCAGCGTCGCGTCGATCATCACGGCGCCGATCGCGATCGCGACGATCGCCCGGCGGCGCGACACGGTGCCGGGACCTGGCGCCACGGATCCCGACACCGGACGACCGGGCCTAGCCCCGTTCGCCGGCGTCCGTTGGCGGCGGCACGTGCTGCCGGCGCGTGCCCCGCAACCAACGCGCGACCGTCGGGTTGAGGACGAACAGCGAGAGCCAGACGAGCTGCGCCGCCCCAGGGTCTACGAGGTAGGCGATCGGGATCGAGAACAAGAAGACCGCGGCCGGCGTCAACGAGGCCGCGACCTGCGCGGAGAACTCAGCACGGCTTGGTTGGGAGGCGAGCAGGCGCCGCCGGCACGCCATTGCGTAGACGAGCGTCTGCAGCGCTGAGGCCGCGGCGACGTTGACCGCCAAGACCGCGCTCGGCAGCGGGAGGTTCTCGACGCCGGGGTCGCCGACCGACTTTGTACTGAATGGGAGGATGACGATGGCGGCGACGAGGAAGAGGTTGGCGATGATCACTGGGCGGTCGATGGCCGCAAACGACGCGATCATGCGGTGGTGCTCGAGCCAGTAGCTAGAGATGACCGCGAAGCTGATCGCGAAGGCGACGAACTGCAGACCGACCTCGTCGTTGAGAGCACTGAGGCTGGTCCAGACCTGCGGGTTCTCGCCGACCTCGAGGCCGGTGACCAGAAGCGTCAGCGCCACGGCGAAGGTGGCGTCGACGAAGCCGACCGCGCGATCTAACTCGGACGATCCGCGCTCGTAGCGGGGCACCGGCTCGCTCACGTGCTCAATCCCGATCTCATGGCTCGAAACTCCGGGAAGACTACGCGGCTGCCGCGATCACCGGGATTAGGGACCCACACAGAACGACGCGCCAGAAGGATCGACTCCGACCGCGGAGCGCGCTCCGAACCGGCGTTAGGCGCGACTGATCACCCGAGTTGGCGGTCCATCGAGGGTCAGTTCGCACTCTCATTGCCGAGGCTCGGATTCTCGCCTCCTGCCGCCAGGCTCCCAGGGTGGTGGCGCTATGGGACCCGGGGTGATTCAAACCGAAGCCGACACGCCACCGCTGAAACGAGTCGTTACTCGAGCATTCCAGACTCGATCCACCGCTGGAACTGCTCCACCTGCTCCTCGGGCCACTCGCCGTCACATGGCATCGAACCCTCGCGCAGGCGCTCAAGGATCGCCGTGGCGTGGTCCTTCACCTCGTCGTATGACGAGAGATCGAAAGCCCAAGCCATGGACTCGTAGTCCACCGGGCGGAACAGCGGCTTGATGTCCTGCTCGAACCTCACGAGTTCGTCAGCGGCAGACACCCGCGACGCCTCCCCTTGACGACGCAACCCGCGAAACTGACGTCTTCACCGGACGGGCCCTGCCTTTCGTCATCGACCGCTACACCTTGGCCGGCACCGTACATCTCGCAGCCCAGCCAGCCGACGAAGAACATGGAAACGACTCGGAGAGAGACACCCTGGCGATCATGCCGGATTCGAAACAGGTTCGTTCCGCCTATCCGCTCAACGGCAGCATCCAGAACTTCCCCTGGACATGCGCGAGCGTGGTGTCGGAGAGGGGACTTGAACCCCCGCGCCGTTACGGGGACTAGGGCGTGTCCTCCAAATGATCGAGTTGCGGTTCCGGTGCCCCGCATCGTGTGCTTGCGAGGTTCCAGGCCGAGCCCACACATAATCACGACCCTGAAACCGTCGGCTTCGTGGCCATAGCCGGCGTTCGGTACGGTCAGGCGTTGGCGCTCGTGCCCGCGGTGGCGTCGAACACCCACGACGACGTACCGCTGAGGCGCATGAACGCCACCTCGGGCGGCTCCGGCGCCGGCTCGGCAGTGGCGTTCACCCCGAGATCGATCACCACCCGGCCATCACGGACCGCGACATCCCCAACCTGAGCGCGCGGCTCGACCGGGTGGGCCATGGCCGCGACACCACCGCGCTCGCCACGCGCCAGCACCCCGAGCCACCCCGGATTCGCCGGGTCGAGCAGGCCCTCGGCGAGCGGTCGGAGCTCGAGGCGCACGTGATCGGCATCGACGTCGACAGTGCGGTCGAAGCCGGGTGGGAGCGCCGGGTGCAGCGCCATCACTGTCGCCAGGGCACCGATCCCGCCGCCGGTCAGCCCCAGCGCGCCGGCCAGCCGCTCGCTCGCGACCCAGCTCGCGCCGATCCACTGGCTGGCGATGATCTCGCGCGCGGCGTCCGCATCGAGGCGATCCGCGATCGCGAGCTCAGCCGAGCTCGTCAGGAGATGGACCTGCTCCTGGAACTCGCCGGCGACGGCGACGAGCGTGCCGTGCGACAAGTCGGCGAGACGGAACGCCGGATCGAACGGGCCGCGGTAGTCGGGCTTCCCGCCTGGTTCGCGGTCGGGCGGACGCTCGTTCGGAACCGACGCCAGCGGGAGCTGCGCGACGCGCAGCGTGTGCGCGGCCGGACCGATGGGCTCGTTCTCGGGATCGATCGTGATCGTCCAATGGCAGTGCGGCTCACGGTCCGCGGGAACGCGCGGCGGGCGGTGGATCGGGCGGATACGGGCGTGCGGGTTGGTCGCCACCGCGGTGCCGTCGAACGTCGGATCCTCGATGTGGTGGCACATGCCGACGACTCGCGCCTCGCCGTGCGGCTCGACGTCCATGAGCGCACCGCAGTGGTCGAGCCAGAAGGCGCCATGCCGCGCGTCTGTGAGCTCGTAGCTCACGCCCATGTACTGGTGGACGAAACCCACGTCCAGCTGCAGGCCCTTCATGATCGCCCCGACGTCGTCGCCGTCGATGCCCATCAGGCGCCGCATCCGCGCGGTGTACGTGGGGCTCGCGCCGAGCCACTCGTCGATGGCGACGTTGTCGACGGCGTCGACCCCGGCGCGCACCGCGACCTGCGGCATCAAGGCCCGGTCGATGAGATGGCCGACCATCATGTACTCGAGCACGACTGGGACGAGCTGGTCTCGAGACAGATCACTGAGCCCCGCCATGTGGATAACGTAGCTGTCGCTATGACCGTGCGCCGCGACGAGCTCATCCTGGTCTCCGTCGACGACCACATCTGCGAGCCGGCGGACATGTTCGACGCCCACGTCCCGGCGAAGTACCGCGACCAGATGCCCCGCGTCGTGGACGAACCCGACGGGTCGCAGCAGTGGTTCTACGGCGAGATCCGGGGCCGGAATCTCGGGCTCAACGCCGTGGCGGGCAAGCCCCCCGAGATGTTCAACGTGAACCCGACGCGCTACGAGGAGATGCGACCGGGCTGCTACGACGTGCACGAGCGCGTGCGCGACATGTCGGCCGGCGGGCAGCTCGCGGGCCTCAACTTCCCGAACTGGACCGGCTTCTCGGGGCAAGTGCTCAACGCCGGCCCGGATCGCGACGTCAACCTCGCGATGATCAAGGCGTACAACGACTGGCACGTCGACGAGTGGTGCGGCGCGTACCCCGAGCGGTTCATCCCCTGCGGCATCCTGCCCCTGTTCGACGTCGACGAGGCCGCCAAGGAAGTCCGCCGGCTCGACGACAAGGGCTGCCACGCCGTGACGTTCTCGGAGAACCCGGCCGGACTCGGCATGCCCAGCATCCACACCGACGCCTGGGACCCGCTGTTCGCGGCGTGCTCCGACACCGGGACCGTGCTGTGCTGCCACGTCGGCTCGTCGTCGAAGAGCGCGTCCACCGCGCCGGACGCACCGCCGCCGGTGCCGATGAACCTGTCGTCGGCGATGAGCATCTTCACCCTCGGTGACCTCCTCTGGGCCGATTTCTGGCACCGCTTCCCGAAGCTGCGCTTCGCGTTGACCGAGGGCGACATCGGCTGGATCCCGTACTTCCTCCAGCGGGGCGAGCACACCCTCGACCGGCACAACGCATGGATGGGACACGAGCAGCCCCAGGGCCTGCGGCCGAGCGAGCTGTTCCGCGAGCGCATCCTGTGCTGCTTCATCGAGGATCGCGTCGGCGTGAAGCTGCTCGACGAGTTCAACGTCGACAACGTGTGCTGGGAGTCGGACTACCCCCACTCCGACAGCTCGTGGCCGACCGCACCCGAGCGCCTCGAGACCCTGCTGGCCGATCTCGACCCCGAGGTCGTCGCCAAGCTCACGCATGGCAACGCCATGCGCCATTATCAGTTCGACCCGTTCCGTATCCGGGCGGCGGAGCTTTGCACGGTCGGCGCGCTGCGAGCCGAGGCCGCCGACGTCGACACGGTCACCCGGGTCGGCCGCCCCGCCGACGAGCGCGACATCACGACGTGGAAGCAGATGACCGGGGCCGCCTCGCGTCCGCGGTCCTGACGCCGCCGCTTCGTGGACCGGGACCAGCTGCGAAAACTGTTCGACCTCACGGGTCGGGTCGCCATCGTCACCGGTGGCACCCGCGGGATCGGCCGGTCGATCGCCGAGGGGTTCGTCGCCGCCGGTGCCGGCGTCGCCGTTGCCAGCCGCAAGGACGACGCGTGTGAGGAGACCGAAGCCGCGCTGCGTGCAATGGGCGGCCAGGCGATCGGCGTTCCGACGCATCTCGGCGAGCTCGATTCCTTGCACGCGCTCGTCGAGCGGACCGTCGGCGAGCTGGGACGTCTCGACATCGTCGTGAACAACGCGGCCACACCGTTGCGCGAGGACCTCGGTCATTTCACGCCCGAGGCGTACGCCAAGTCGATGGACGTGAACCTGCGCGGCCCCGTCTTCCTCATCCAGGAGGCGCTCCCACACCTTCGCACCAGCCCGTCCGCGGCCGTGATCAACGTGATCTCCGCCGGGGCCTTCCTCCCCTCGCCCTTCATCGCGACGTACGGCGCGACGAAGGCCGCTTTGCTCTCCTTCACCCGTTCGATGGCAGAGGAGTTCGCGCCGCTCGGCATTCGTGTGAACGCGCTCGCACCGGGCGCCGTCGACACCGCGATGATGCGGAAAAACACACCTGAAGCCCAGGAGCAGATGGCGAGCGCGAGCTTCCAGCAGCGAATGGCTCATCCCGACGAGATGGCGGGGCCGGCGGTGTTCCTGGCGTCCGACGCCGCCAGCTTCGTCACCGGGCAGGTCGTGGTCGCGGACGGCGGTCTGGTCCCCGCTCGCTGACGGTCCTCTACGCTTGTGAAGTTGTGAAGGGGGACCGGGTCGAGATCCTGGTCGACACGGGGAACGAGGTACGCGGCTTCGAGGTCGTCGCCACGCGCGAAGGCCGGCGGGTCGACGTAGTCATCGCCCGCGGGACCGTGGAGGTCGCCGAGGTCACGCGGGGCGGGCAGGTGGTGCGATCGGCTCGGTTCATGTCGAGCCGGGTCGTTGCCGTCGTCGAGCATCCCGCTTCACAGGACGCGCGTTCGGACTGACCGGGCGGCGTGCGGCGGACTATTCGGCGTGCACGACCTCGGCGGCGGCGCGCTCGCCTGACTGCACGGCGCCGTCCATGTAACCGCTCCAGACCGTCGCCGTCTCGGCGCCCGCCCAATGGATGCGACCCACCGGCGTCCGCAGTGCCGGGCCGTACTGCGTCCACACCCCGGTCGGGAAGTGCGCGCCGTAGCAGCCGCGTGTCCATTCCTCCTCGGCCCAGTCGAGCTCCACGTACTCGACGGGGTCCGCCGCGGGGCGACCGAAGAAGTCGACGAGCGAGCCGAGCACGGCGGCGCGGCGTTCGGCCGCGCTGGCGCGATTGAGGCGCCGCGCCGCCTCGCCCTCGAGGAACGCGAGCAACACCCCGGGCGAGCCTCCGGGCGGCGAGTTGTCGAAGACGACCTTGGCCGGGCCGCGGTCGCCCGTCGCCTGACCGGTGAGCCCGGCCTCGCGCCAGAACGGCGTGTCGTACACCGCGTGGCACTTGATCACAGATCCCGCCGGCACGCGCTGGGTGAGCTGGTCGCGTACTGCGGGCAGCGGTGGGTCGTAGGCGATCCGGCCCGCCAGCGTCGGCGGGACGGCGACGATGACGCGCGCCGTGGTCGCGTCCACGCCGTCGGCATGCACGGTCGCCCCGGTCTCGCGTTGCTCGATGCGGCGAACTGCAGCGCCGAGCCGCACCCGGTCACCGAGTCGTTCGGCGAGACGGAGCGGGACGAGCTGTGAGCCGCCGACGAAGCGGTCCTGTTGGGCGCCGCCCGCCGTGCCCGCCAGCGCGTCCACCCCGCCGCCCGAGTGCGTGTAGAAGAGCGCGTGGAGCAGCGAGAAGTCCGACGGCTCGGCAGCGAAGACGCCTTCGGCGTACAGCCGCAGCAGCTCACGGCCCGTCGAGGTCAGGGCGTTGCGGCGGATCCAGGACTCGAACGTCTGCGCGTCGAGCTCGGCGGCGCGGTCGGCCGCCCACGGGACCTCGAGGGGGACGCGCGCGGCGAGACGATCGAAGCGCGCTTGTGCCTGGCCGATGTCGGCGAGGACGAGCGGGCCGAGGCTCGGACGTGTTCGATACCGGATCTGCCGGTCACCCAAACGCACCAGGTGCTCTCCGGTGTTGTGCGTCGGGAACGTTTCGAGGCCGAGGTCGGCCGCGAGCTTCGCCATGCGCAGCTGCGTCGGGCCGATCCACTGTCCGCCGAGCTCGACGACCGTGCCGTCGGACAGCTCATGGTTGAGCACCCGTCCGCCAACGCGGTCGCGCGCTTCGAGCACGACGACCTCCTTGCCGGCGGCGACGAGGTCGCGTGCGGCGATCAGGCCCGCGATGCCGGCGCCGACGACGACGACATCGGCTTCGACCCTCTCCGCCACGGCTGTCAGGGTACGTAGTCTCGCCGGTGTGGTGCCGGTGGCGGGCGTAGACGGATGCCGCGGTGGATGGGTGGTCGTGCATGTCGGCGAGGCGACGGTCCACCCCGACTTCGCCTCTGTGCTCGCCTCGCTCCCCGACGACACTGTGGTTGCCGTCGACATGCCGATCGGCCTCGCCGATCACCACGAGCCCGGCGGACGAGAGGTCGACCGGGCAGCGCGGGCCGTGCTGGGCCCGAAGCGCAGCTCGGTGTTCTCGGCACCACCCCGGTGCGTGCTCGGCGTACGGACGTTGCCAGACGCCCAGGGCCGGGGCGCGCGCATCACGCTCCAGACCCTGAACCTGTTGCCGCGCATCGAGGACGTCGACCGCGTCATGACGCCCGCGCTCCAGTCGCGCGTCTTCGAGGCGCATCCCGAGCTGTGCTTCGCCGCGATGAGCGGCGGGGCGCCTGTCATGGCGCCGAAACGCCGCGCGGGCGGGTCGGCGGAACGCCGCGCCATCCTGCAACGCGCAGGCGTCGTCGTCCCCGAGCGACCGGCGGGCGCGGCCGTCGACGATCTGCTCGACGCGTGCGCGCTCTGGTGGAGCGCGCGGCGGATCGCCAACGGCAGCGCTTCCCGTGTGCCGGACGCGCCCACGCACGACGCACGCGGCCTCCGCATGGAGCTGCATTGGTGACGATCTACACGGTTGGGCACGGAACGCTGCCGGCTGAGGACCTCGCGGCCGTGGTGGCAGAAGCCGGCATCGAGCTCGTCGTCGACGTGCGCTCGTTCCCGGCCAGCCGCCGTCATCCCCAATTCGCGCGCGAGGCGATGGAGCGGTGGCTCCCCGACGCGGATATCGCGTACCGATGGGAACCCCGGCTCGGCGGGCGGCGACGGCCGCGTCCGGACTCCCCACACGGGGCGCTGCTGCGCGTCCCGGGTTTTCGCGGGTACGCCGACCACATGGAGACCCAGGACTTCCAGGACGCGGTCGACGATCTCCTCGCCGAGGCCGGCACGCGCCGGACGACCGTGATGTGCGCCGAGAGCGTGTGGTGGCGCTGCCACCGACGGCTCGTCGCCGACGCCGTCGTGCTGCTCCACGGCGCCGCGGTCGAGCATCTCTTCCACGACGGCCGGCTCGATCCGCACCGGCCGACACCCGAGGCCCGCGTCGACGGGCGCCGCCTCGTCTACGACGGGGGCGAACCGGGGCTGCCTCTGCGAGACTCCCCGTGAGCGAACGGCCGGAGGAGCGCCGGTGCAGCGGTTCGTGGTCCACCTGTTCATCTCGATCGCGGTGTGCGGCTTCGTGGTCGCGACATGGGCGCTCACGAGCGGCTCGTTCGCGGAGCTGTCGGACATCGCCGAGAATCCGACGCTCTCCCGGAAGCTCGGCTTTTGGCCGATCTGGGTGATCCTCGCCGCCGCCGCCGTGCTCGTGGTCGATCTCGGGTTCGTCGTCGCCGGGATCTTCGGCGATCGGGGCCGAAAGAAGCGCCGCCGCCGCGAGGTCGAGCGGGCCAAGCGCGCCGGCACACAGGTCGGGGACGCGCTGGCAGAGGTGCTGCGCTCGCTCGCCGCTCGCCAGCGCGAGCGGAAGGCGGCCCCGCAGGGACCCGTGAAGCGGTGGGTCGCCGTGATGTTCAGCGACATCGTCGACTCCACCCGCCTCGCCGAGGAGGTCGGCGACGACGAATGGACGGGCGTTGTCTCGCGCTACCGCGAGTTCGTGCGCGCCGCGTTCTCGGCACGAGGCGGGGAGGAGGTCGGCACGCAGGGCGACGGGTTCCTCGCCCAGTTCCCGAGCCCCGCCGACGCCGTCCTGTGCGCGGTCGACATCCAGCGCGATGTCCAGGACGTGGCCGCCGCCGGGCTCGGGCTCCGCCTCCGCATCGGTGTGCACGCCGGCGAAGCAGTGCACGACGACGGCGACCTCATCGGGCGGGTCGTCAACCTCGCCTCCCGCGTCACCGGCGAGGCCGAGCCGGGCGAGATCCTCGTCACGGAGCCGGTCGCCGACTACGTCGGCGGTCAGCTCCAGCTCCAGGACCGGGGTCTGCGCGAGCTCCGCGGCGTGCCGCAGCCGCGCCACGTGCTGGCCGTCGTGTGGTCGGACAGCGAGCAGGCCGGAGCCGCCGCGACCTAGCCGAACGCTCTACGCTCCCCCGAATGCCGCTCGCCGCTGCCTCCCGTGCCCTGCTCGACGAGCGCCGTCCCCTGACCCGCGACGAGGTCGCGGCGGTCGCGGCGCTGCCGCTCGACCGGCTGCCCGACGTGGTCGCGCTCGCCCACCGGGTCCGGCTCGCCTACTGCGGCCTCGAGGTCGAGCTCGAATCGCTCATCAACGCCAAGTCCGGCGCATGCCCCGAGGACTGCGCGTTCTGCTCGCAGTCGGCCCGGTTCGAGACTGGCGTCGACGTGTTCGCGTTCCTCGACCTCGACGACGTGGTGGCCGCCGCCCGCGCTACGCGCGACGCGGGTGCGACGCAGTTCTGCATCGTCGTCGCCGTGCGCGGCCCGGAGGAGCGGCTCCTACGGAAGGTGCTCGAGGCGGTCGACGCGGTGCATCGCGAGACGGGACTCGAGGTCGCGTGCTCGCTCGGGTTGTTGACCCGTGAGCAGGCGGAGCGGCTGGCCGCCGCCGGCGTGCGCCGCTACAACCACAACCTCGAGACCTGCCGGGAGGTGTTCCCCTCCATCTGCACGACGCACACGTGGGACGACCGCGTCGCGACCGCACGCCTGGCGACCGACGCCGGCATGGAGCTGTGCTGCGGCGGGATCCTGGGCATGGGCGAGACGCTCGAGCAACGGATCGACTTCGCCTTCGAGCTGGCGGCGCTGGAGCCCTGCGAGGTGCCGATCAACCTGCTCGACCCGCGGCCCGGCACGCCCCTCGACGACCGACAGCTGCTCGCGCCGCGTGAGGCGTTGCAGGCGATCGCGCTGTTCCGGCTCGTCATGCCGGGCGCGTGGATCCGGCTCGCCGGCGGGCGCGAGCGCGTGCTCGGCGAGCTGCAGGCCATGGGCCTGCTGGCGGGCGCGAACGCGCTGATCGTCGGTAACTACCTCACGACGACGGGGCGTCCGCCCGAGGCCGACGTCGCCCTGCTCGACGCGCTCGGCATGCCAGTCGCCGACGGGCCGGGCGAAGGCCGCTTCGTCGTCGACGGCGCCGGCGCCCACGCCCGCCCGGCACGCGGCCCGTCGATCCCCGTGCGCGTGGAGTGATGCGTACCTGAACCGGAATAGTTCCGGGCTATGAACGCATCGTCTCGTTGAAGCTGAGCAGGACGGGGCCGGGGGCGATGCGGGTGATCGAGGCGACGTCGAGGCGCATGCGCCAGGCGAGCTGGGGCGGGACGCGCAGCGTCCAGGTCACGGCGGCCTTGATCGGCGACACATGGCTCACAGCCACGATCACGCGGTCGTCCAGCCACTCGTCGCAGAACGTGGCCACGCGCTCCGCAACCACCGCGAGGCTCTCTCCGCCCGGCGGCGCGAACGCGCCGTCACCGCGCCAGTGCGCGACGACGTCGGACGGAAGCTCGGCGAACGGCTGGGCCTCCCACTCGCCGTAGTCGATCTCGATCAGCCGCTCGTCGACCTCGACCGTGCGGCTGCACGCCGCCGCGATCGGCGCTGCCGTGTCACACGCGCGCCGCAGCGGGCTGGTGAGCACGCGCTCGACACCGAGGCCGGCGACTACCTCGGCCAGGCGCTCGGCCTGCGCGCGCCCGCGATCGGTGAGCGCGGCGTCGCTGCGGCCCAGGAGGAGTCCCGCCCGGTTGGGCGGCGTCTCACCGTGGCGGACGAACGCGATCACGGCGACGCCGGCGCCCGCAGCCGGCCCGACCGCACGAAGTCGTCCCGGCGCCCACGGTCGGCGAGGCCGAACCGGTACACGATCCATGCGCACGCGGCCAGGCCCGCCAGCTCTTCCAGCACGACGACGCCGGGCGCGGGCAGCAGCGCGCCGTCGGGCAGCGACGCGCCGGTGAACGGCCACCAGAACACGTCGGTGTTCGCCCACGCCGCCGACAGCACCAGGCCGCAGAAAGCGCCGATGGGCAGGCACAAGAGCCGGCGCCGCAACAGCCGGGGCCGCCCGATGGTGAGCAGCATCACAGCGACGAGCAGCACGACGCTCCCGAGCAGGGTGTGGCCGTACGACAGGCCCAGGAACGGGACGTCGACGGCGAGCGGGAGCAGCGAGCCGGCCACGACGAGCCGGTAGTCGATACCCGTGCTCTGGAACACGAAGTACACGAGCAGCACCGAGAGGCCGGCGTACCAGAGCAGCATGCGCTCAGGCGTCGAGGGCGGCGTTGACCAGCGCGTCGGCCTCGATGTTCTGCTCGCGCGGTACGTGCGCGAGATCGACGTCGTCGTACTCGGCGAGCAGCTCGCGGGCGCGCTCGTAGTACGGCCGCAGGTGCGCCTGCTTCACCCGGTAGCGGCCTTCGAGTTGGCGGACGAGCAGTTGCGAGTCGGCCCGGACCCGGACGCGCCGGGCGGGGAACTCCCGGGCCGCCTCGAGCGCGGCGACCAGCGCGCGGTATTCGGCCACGTTGTTCGTCGCCACCCCGATCCGTTCGCTCACCGTCGCGAGCCGGGCGGGTGGATCGGTCGAAGGATCGAGCACGACGGCACCGATCGCAGCGGGACCGGGGTTCCCGCGCGCGCCGCCGTCGCAGTAGATGACCAGCTCGGGCCGTGGCGTCACGGCACCAGGATGCAGCCGCAGTTGTCGCAGTGGGCCACGGTCCCCGGCGGGCTCTTGCGGATGCGCTCCGCCTCGACCGACGGGATGGACAAGTGACACCCCTGGCACGTGTCGCCGTTCAGCCGGGCCGCGCCCATGCCGCGGGCACGCGCCCGGCATGCCTCGTAGTCCTCGAGGAGGCCGCCGTCGAGGGTGGCAGCGATCTCGTTCCGGGCGACGCGCTCCCCGGACAGCTCGCCGTCGATCTCGGCTTCGACCTCGGACAGGGCGCTGCTCAGGCGCTCGGCTTCGGCCTCGAGCTCCCGGACGCGCCCGCCCAACCCGTCGACCTCACCGTCCAGCGATTCGCGGCGCTCCATCACCTCGAGCTCACGGTCCTCGAGACTGCGCCGGTGGCGTCGCAACTGGTCGACGTCGGCCTGGAGCGTCTGCAGCTCGCGCGGTGAGGTCACCTCCCCCGAGTACATGTGACGTTCGACCTCCGTCGCCTTCTCCTCGAGCGAACGCGCCTCGTCGTCGAAGCGCTGCTCCTCGCGAGCCACCTCTTCGCGGCGGGCCGTCGCCTCGGCGAGCCGGGCGCCTCTTTCATTGAGCTCGGCGCGCACCGATTCGAGTCCGGCGCGCTCCGGGAGCGTGTCACGCCGGTGGCGGAGTCGGTCGATGGCGATGTCGCGGTCCTGGAGCTCGAGCAGCGTGTCGAGCATCACCGATGCGTCCGCGCCCACCCTTCCGAGCCTAACGACAACCGCGCGAGTAGCCCGTCATCACGTCTGTCAGCCGTCGTTCCCGAAGCCGCCGCCGCCGCCGCCACCGCCGCCGCCGCCGCCGCCAGGACCGCCGCCGGGCTGCGGCGGCGTGATTGCGGGTTGCGTGGGCG
>JBKPDG010000069.1:0-5692 GCA_046727755.1 Actinomycetota bacterium | reverse complement strand
CTTCGGGACCGGCTCGCGCTCGTCACGGGCGGCGGCCGGGGCATCGGCCGGGCGATCGCGCTCGCGTTCGCCCGCGAGGGCGCCCATGTGGCCGTCACCGCGCGCACGGGCACGGAGCTCGCCGCCGTCGCAGCGGAGATCCGGGCGCTGGGGCGCCAGGCGCTCGCCGTGCCGTGCGACGTCGCGGAGCGGGCCCAGGTCGACGCCGCCGTGCGGCAGGTCGCGGACGGTCTCGGCGCGGTCGAGATCCTCGTCAACAACGCGGGCATCGGCGTCTCCGCAAAGCTCCTCGACACCGACGACGCCCTCTGGGAGCGCCACCTCCGCGTGAACCTCACGGGGGCGTTCCTGATGACGCGCGCGGTCCTGCCCGGCATGCTGGCGGCGCGGTGGGGCCGCATCGTCAACGTCGCCTCGATCGCGGGGCGCCAGGGGTATCCGTACATCGCGGCCTACGCGGCGTCCAAGCACGGTCTCCTCGGGCTCACCCGCGCCCTGGCGCAGGAGGTCGCGACCGCCGGCGTGACCGTCAACGCGATCTGCCCCGGCTACGTGGCGACCGAGCTCACGTGGGCCGGCGCCCGGAACATCCAGGAGCGCACCGGACGGGCGTACGAAGAGGCGGTGCGGGCGCTCGCCGCCTACTCGCCGCAGAAGCGCCTGATCGAGCCAGAGGAGGTGGCGGCGCTGGCGGTGCTGCTCGCGAGCGACGAGGCGCGCGGCGTGACCGCGCAGGCCTGGAACGTCGACGGCGGCACGGTCCAGGCCTGAAGACGCCGGTGGGCTCCTACCGCGGATTCGAGTACCGGATCGACGACGGCATCGCGACGGTGACCTTCGCGCGCCCCGACACGCTGAACTCGCTCACCTTCGAGGTCTACGCGGAGCTGGAGCGGCTTGCGATCGAGTGCCAGTCGGACGATGCCGTGCGCGTGCTCGTCCTCACCGGGTCCGGCAAGGGCTTCTGCTCGGGCGGCGACGTCCACGAGATCATCGGCGAGCTCGGGAAGCGCGACGTCAAGGGCATGCTGCAGTTCACCCGCATGACCGGGGCCGTCGTCCGCAACCTCCGTCTGCTCGAGAAGCCCGTCGTCGCGTCGGTCAACGGGGTCGCCGCCGGCGCCGGGGCGGTGCTGGCGCTCGCCTCCGACTTCCGGGTCCTGGCCGACACGGCGCGCTTCGCCTTTCTCTTCACCAAGGTCGGGCTCACCGGCGCCGACATGGGTGCGACGTTCCTGCTGCCGAAGGTGGTCGGCCTCGGGCGGGCCACGGAGCTGCTCATGCTCGGCGACACGATCGACGCCGCCACCGCCGAGCGCTACGGTCTCGCGACGCGCGTCGTGCCCCTGGATCGTCTGGCCGAGGAGACGCGGACCCTGGCGCGACGACTCGCCGACGGACCGGGCCAGGCGATCGGCATGACGAAGCGGATGCTCAACATCGAGTGGGGCATGGATCTCGTCTCCGCCATCGAGGCGGAAGCCCAGGCGCAGGCGCTCCTGCTCATGGCCGAGGACCACAAGGAGTTCTACCGCGCCTTCACGGAGAAGCGGCCCCCGCGCTTCACCGGACGCTGAGGAGGAAGCCGTGCCGAAGGTGATCGTGAACCCCGCGCCGCTGTCGAAGCCGTCGGGGTACTCGCACGGGATCGAGGCGCACGGACGTCTCCTCTTCGTCGCGGGTCAGACGGCGCAGGACGCCGACGGCCGCATCGCGCCGGTGGGCGATCTGGTCGCGCAGTTCCGGCACGCGCTGGCCAACGTGGGCGCGGTGGTGGGAGCCCGCGGCGGGACGCTCCGGGACCTCGTCAAGGTGACCTTCTACGTGGTCGACAAGCGCGACTACCGCGCGAAGGCCCGGGAGATCGGACGGGTCTACCGCGAGATGATGGGAGGCCACTGGCCGGCGACGACCCTGGTCGAGGTCCGCGGCCTCTGGGACGACGACGCCCTGATCGAGATCGACGCGACGGCGGTTCTCGAGTAGGAGGTGGCGATGCGAGTCGGGTCCGCGTATCACACCGGCTTCACCGTGAGCGACATCGAGCGCTCGGTGGTCTTCTACCGCGATGTCCTCGGCATGCGCCTCGTGCGCCGCCAGACCGGCACCGCGCCGTACCTGACCAAGGTCACCGGCTTCGAGGGCGTGCGCCTCGAGATCGCGCTCCTCCAGCCCGCCGACGGCGGCAGCATGCTGGAGCTCCTCCAGTACGTGTCGCACCCCGCGCCTCCCACTGACCGCGCGACGAACCGTCCGGGGAACGCCCACCTCTGCTTCAAGGTCGACGACGTGCGGGGCGCCTGCGCGGAGCTCGGCCGGCAGGGCGTGACGCTGGTCGGGGAGCCGACCGAGATCACCGCGGGCGCCCACGCCGGCGGCTGGGCGGTCTACTTCCGCGATCCGGACGGGTTCACCCTGGAGCTCTACCAGGGTCCCTCGGCTAGCCCGGCCGACGCGGTGGCCGCCGCGCCCGGTGCGACTCGCCAGGGATCGTCGCCGACCTGATCACGGCGTGCGGAACGCGCGGACCGGCCCGGGCACGCAGAACCGGTGCCGATGACGAGCGGGCCGACCGTCAGCGACGCGGCCTTCTAGCGCCAGACTCGGGGTCGGGCTACCATGCCCGCGGTCGCCGCGGCAGGCGGAGCCACACACCCCCGCGCGCGGCGCACGATCTCGGTCCGAGACGAGGAGGATCCGCATGGCTGCCTACGTCATCGTCGACATCGAGGTGACCGATCCCGCCGCGTACGACGAGTACCGCCAGCGGGTGCCCGCCACCCTCGCCGCGCACGGGGGCCGCTTCCTGGTCCGGGGCGGCGCGCACGAGGTCGTCGAGGGCACATGGCGCCCGCGGCGCCTCGTCGTGCTCGAGTTCCCGAGCCTCGCCCAGGCCCGGCGCTGGTACGACTCCGAGGAGTATCGGGAGCCCAAGGCCATGCGGCTCCGGGCCTCCAAGGCGAACGTCGTCTTCGCGGAAGGGGTGTAGAGTGACGGAACGCCCGAACGTCGCCCTCGTCCGCGACGGTCCGGTCGCGACGGTCACGCTCGACCGACCCGAGCATCGGAACTCGCTCAGCGACGCCATGCTGAGCGAGCTGATCGAGGCGTTCTCGGCGCTGCGCGACGACGCGGGGACGCGCGTCGTGATCGTGACGGGCGCCCCGCCCGTCTTCTCGGCGGGCGCGCACTCGGCCGTCAAGAGCGGGATGTCCGCGGACGAGCGCCGCCGCGTGTTCCTGGCCACGCGAAGCCAGTTCCGCCGCTTCTTCGAGCGGGTCAACGCTCTGCTCGAGAACCTGGAGCAGACGACGATCGCGATGATCAACGGCCACGCGATCGGCGGGGGCTTCGGGCTGACACTCGCCTGCGACTTCCGGTGGGTGGCGGCGGACGCGATGCTGTGGATACCCGAGGTCGACCTGGGCGTTCCCCTCGGCGTGGCCTCGACCACGCGCTTCGTGCGGCTGGTCGGCCCCGCCCGCGCGAAGGAGATCATCATGGAGGGCCGGCGCTACACGGCCGCCGAGGCGCACGCGATGGGCCTCGTCCATCGCGTCGTGCCGGGAGACGAGCTGGCCGCGGCGGTGCGCGCGTACGCCGAGCGCCTCGCCGCCAAGCCGTTCGCCCCGCTCGCCGAGGTCAAGGCGCGCATCAACGCCATCGCCCGCACCGGCATCCCCGAGGTCAACGCGATGACCGAGGGCTTCCTGGACCGGACGTGAAGCCGTGACGGACGCCCGCCGACCCGCATCCGGCGAGCCCATGCTCGCCGGGATTCGAGTCCTCGACCTCTCGCGCGTCATCGCAGGACCGTACGCCGCCATGCTGCTCGCGGACCTGGGGGCGGACGTCATCAAGATCGAGCGTCCGGAGCGTGGCGACGATCTCCGCGAGTGGCGCGCCCGCACGGGCCGTGGCGGCATGAGCGCAGTCTTCGCGGCCATCAACCGGAACAAGCGCGGGCTTGCCGTCGACCTCCAGCATCCGGACGGAGCGCACATCGTGCGCCAGCTGACGGCTCGTTCCGACGTGCTCATCGAGAATTTCGTCCCGGGCGTCGCCGACCGCCTGGGCGTAGGCTACGAGGCGGTGCGCGCCCTGAATCCCGGGATCGTCTATGTCTCCGTGAGCGGATTCGGCCAGACCGGCCCCTACGCGAAGCGGCCCGGCTACAACTCGATCGCCCAGGGGATGGGCGGCCTCATGGGCCTCACCGGGATGCCTGGGCACCCGCCGACCCGGGCGGGCGGGTCGATCGCCGACGTGGCGGCCGCGTACCTCGCCTTCGGGGCTATCGGCGCCGCCCTGGTCCATCGTCTCCGCACCGGCTCGGGCCAGCACCTCGACGTGAATCTGCTCGCCGCGACCCTCGGCCTGCTGCCGGATCCGGTGGCCCACCTCTTCGACTCCGGCAAGCGCCCGGCGCGCGTAGGCAACCGGAACCCGACCCTCACCCCAGCCGAGGCATTCCGGACGCAGGACGGCTGGCTCAACGTGGTGCTGATGAACCCGGCGCAGTGGGACCGGTTCTGCCGCGTGCTCGGCGACGAAGTCCTTCGGACCGAGCCGCGCTTCGCGACCAACCTCTGCCGACTCGAGAACCACGACGAGATGAAGTCGCGCGTGGAGACGGCGCTGGCCGCCGGGACGACGGCCGAGTGGGTCACCCGCTTCGAGGCGGCGTCGATCGCCGGTGGGCCGATCTACGAGCTGGACGAGGTCTTCCAAGACCCGCAGGTCCAGCACCTCGGCCTCCTGGCCGAGGTCGAGCAGCCGACCTACGAGGCCCACGAGGGACGAGCGCGGATGCTGGGCTTTCCCTTTCGCGCGTCCGCGACGCCGGCGTCTATCCGGCGCCCCGCCCCGCTTCTCGGCGAGCACACCTCCGAGGTGCTGAGCGAGGTCCTCGGACTCTCGCCCGCCGAGATCACCCGCCTGGCCGAGAGCGGGGCGATCGCGGTCGCGCCCCGCTCCTGACCCGCCGTCTCCTCAGTCGCCCGGCCGGGTCGCGACGAAGAGGTACCGCGTCAAGCTGAAGAAGTATTCGCCGCCGCTTGCGCGTGCGAGGAGATCCGCCTTCCAGGCCTCGGCGTCATCGCGCGCGATGCCGTAGCGGATCGCGAGGTTGGCGGTCGGCTCGATCAGCCCGCCGTTGAAGGTACCCAGGCCCCCGGTGAGCTCGAGCACCGGGATCGCTTCGGCGTGCACGAGACGGAGGCCGGCCCGGTCGAGGAGCCCCGGTAGCCTCGGCGGCAGGTGCCGTTGGACGAAGTGCCCGAGGCGCGCCTCCATCACGCGGCGATGACGGTCGCGATCCGTCGTCAGCCAGACACACGAGTCCCAGTCCGTGTCGACGACCGCGAGACGCCCTCCGGGACGCAGAACGCGGGCGGCCTCCGCCAGCGCGCTCGCGACGTCCGCAACGTAGAGGTAAACCTGGACGCCCGTGACGAAGTCGAACGAGCCGGACGGAAAGTCGAGTCGCCCTGCATCGCCCTGCCGGATCTCCACCCGGTCGGTCAAACCCTCCCGGGCGATGCGGGCTCGAGCCGCTTCCAGCATCTCGGGGCTCTCGTCCACGCCGATGACACGCCCGGCTGGACCCACCTCGCGCCCGAGCTCGCAGGCGAGAAAGGCCGGGCCGCACCCCACGTCGAGACCGCGCTCGCCGGACCGGGCTCCGACCGCC
>JBKPDG010000068.1:0-14488 GCA_046727755.1 Actinomycetota bacterium | reverse complement strand
GTGCGGGGGCTGTGCCCGTGGCCGCGGAAGACCGGCGGGCGGGTTGCCGCGCACCCGCGCCCCGCGCTCCGCGGGCGACGACGCCCTTAGCCGGCGCCGCTCCGCCGCCCCCGGAGCGGCCGCTGGTGTCTCAGGGGTTGACACCCCCCCGCGCCTCCGATAAGGTTACTGCTTGCGATTTACGCCCGAGCGGTCCGCCCCGGAGTGGCCGTTCGCTCATCACCTCTCTCGAGCGCGTGGAGACGGACGTCGTATGCCGACGGTCATGCCGAAGAAGGACGCGATCCCACGCAGCTGGCACCTGATCGATGCCGATGGTCAGGTCCTCGGCCGGCTTGCCGTGCGGGTCGCGACCCTGCTCATGGGCAAGCACAAGCCCACTTGGGCGCCGCACGTCGACACCGGCGACCACGTCGTGGTGGTCAACGCCGCCAGGGTCCACCTCTCCGGTCGGAAGGTCATGGGCAAGCTCTATCGGACCCACTCCGGCTACATCGGCGGGCTCACGGAGATCCGGGCCGACACGATGCTCCGACTGCACCCGGAGCGCGTGGTCGAGTGGGCGGTGACGGGCATGCTGCCGAAGACCAAGCTCGGGCGCGCGATGGCACGGAAGCTCAAGGTGTACCGCGGCGCCGAGCATCCCCATCAGGCGCAGCAGCCGCAGGCGCTGCCCGCCCGCAAGAAGGAGTCGTGATGGCGGAGTTGGTGCAGTTCTACGGGACGGGGCGGCGAAAGACGTCCGTTGCGCGCGTCTTCATCCGGCCCGGGCAGGGACGGATCACGGTCAACCGCCGGCCGTTCGAGGACTACTTCCCACGCGAGACTCTCCGCCTCATCGTGACGCAGCCGCTCGAGCTCACCGGGACGACTTCCCAGGTTGACGTGAAGGTGAATGTCGGAGGCGGTGGCCTGTCGGGGCAGGCGGGGGCAGTCCGCCACGGCATCGCGCGCGCGTTGCTGGAGTTCAACACCGAGCTCAGGCCACAGCTCAAGCGAGCGGGCATGCTGACGCGCGACCCGCGGATGAAGGAGCGGAAGAAGTACGGACAGCCGGGCGCGCGCAAGCGCTTCCAGTTCTCCAAGCGGTAGTCCGGATCCCTCGGAGACGACCCCGGGAAGGTCCAGGCGACCTTCCCGGTTTTTTTTGGAGAGGCCAATGGTCAGCGCCGATCTCGAATGGATCGACGGGGGCATCACCGCGGTTCCGGGGATCCTAGCCGCCGGGCTCCACAGCGGGATCAAGGCGTCCCCGGCCAAGGACCTCGCGCTGGTGTACTCCTCGACCCTGGCGACGGCGGCTGGCGTGTTCACGACGAACCGGATCCTCGGCGCGCCGGTCAAGGTGTCGCGGGAGCGGCTCAAGGGCGGTGCGGCCCAGGCAATCGTCGCGTCCAGCGGCTGCTCGAACGTCGCCACTGGGGAGCAGGGGATCCGCGACGCGCGCGAGATGACCGAGATCGTCGCCAAGCACCTGCGCATCCCTGATGAGCGCGTCCTCGTGGCCTCGACCGGGATCATCGGGCGCTACCTTCCGATGGACAAGATCCGGCCAGCCCTGCCGAAGCTCGTGAAGGGTCTCTCGCCGCAGGGGAGCCGGGCGGCCGCCGAGGGGATCATGACCACCGACACGCACCCGAAGGAGGCGGCGCTCAGGGTGGAGATCGGCGGCCGGCGGGTGACGGTCGGCGCCATCGCCAAGGGGACGGGGATGATCCACCCCATGATGGCGACGATGTTCTGCTTCGTCGCCACCGACTTGGCGGTGGAGCGGGAGGGCCTCCAGCGCGCTCTGCGGCGCGCCGTGACGGGGTCGTTCAACCGCATCAGCGTCGACGGGGATCGCAGCACCAGCGACACCGTCATCATCCTGGCCAACGGGCTCGCCGAGAACCGGTCGCTCGCGCGGGGCGACCGGCAGCTGCGGCCGTTCCAGCAGGCGCTGGACGCGCTGACCCAGCGGCTGGCGCTCATGCTGGTGAAGGACGGCGAGGGCGCGACGGTGGTGATCGACGTGCGCGTGCGCGGGGCGAAGACGCGTGGCGACGCGGAGATGGCGGCCCGCTCGATCGCGAACTCCAACCTCTTCAAGACTGCCATGGCCGGCCGCGATCCGAACTGGGGCCGGGTGATGTCGGCCCTGGGCGCCGCGGGGATCGCGCTGCAAGAGGACCGAGTCGCGGTCTGGTACGGCGAGGAGCAGGTGGCGGCCGGGGGCCGGCTCCGGGAAGGCGTCCGCTGGGACCGGGTCAAGGCGGAGCTGGCCAAGCCCGAGGTCGCACTGACGGTGGACCTCGGCCTCGGCTCCGGCCAGGAGCACGTCTGGACCTGCGACTTGACCACCGACTACGTTAAGATAAACACCGGTACGAGCTAAACACCACACGCGCGCTCCGGGTCGGTGGTGGTCCCCACGGAAGACGGGGACCGCAGGGAGCGCGGAGGCAAACCGACCAGGAGGAACCGCCGCGATGGCGCAGATCAGCATGAAGGAGCTCCTCGAGGCCGGGGTCCACTTCGGCCACCAGACCAAGCGCTGGAACCCGAAGATGGCGAAGTACATCTTCGGCGAGCGCAATGGAATCTACATCATCGACCTGCAGAAGACGCTCAAGAAGTTCCGGGATGCCCACGTGTTCGCCCGGGACCTGGCGGCCAACGGGGGCACGCTCCTGTTCGTCGGGACCAAGAAGCAGGCGCAGGAGACGATCGCCGACGAGGCGACGCGCTGCGGCATGTTCTACGTGAACCAGCGGTGGCTGGGCGGCACGCTCACGAACTTCACGACGATCCGGAAGTCGATCAACCACCTGAAGCGCCTCGAGGACATGCGGGACACCGGGGAGTTCGAGCGCGTGACCAAGAAGGAAGCGGCGGGACTCAACCGCGAGCGTAGCAAGCTCGAGAAGTCGCTCTTCGGGATCAAGCAGATGGAGGACTTGCCCGCGGCCGTGTACATCATCGATCCACGGAAGGAGCGGATCGCGGTGGCCGAGGCGCAGAAGCTCTCCATTCCGATCATCGCGATCGTGGACACGAACTGCGACCCGAGCGGGATCGACTACCCGATCCCGGGGAACGACGACGCGATCCGCGCGATCCGGCTCATCACCTCCCGGATCGCCGACGCGGTCGTGGAGGGCCGGGGTGTGTCGGCCAAGATGAGCGCGGAGGTGGAAGCCCCGCCGGCGACCCTCGAAGCGGCCATGCTGGCCGGGACCGGCGCGGAGGCGGTCGAGACGCAGCCGGAGCCCATCGGCGCCTGAAGCGCACCGCGGCGGACCGCCCCACGGGAGAGGGCCGGCGTCGAGACGGGAGCCGGGCTCCCGGCCCCTGTGCGGCGGCGTCCACCGAGACGAGTCGGACCGGCAATAGGAGGAGTCCAGGAACCATGGCCACGACGGCGGAAAAGGTGCGCGAGCTCCGGGACAAGACCGGGGCGGGCGTGATGGACTGCAAGGAGGCGCTGGCCGCCTCCGGGGAAGACCTGGAGCGGGCCGTGGACTTCCTCCGGAAGAAGGGGCTCGCGGCGGCGTCGAAGCGCGCGCACCGGGAAGCCCGCGACGGCGTGGTCAGCGCCTACATCCACGCCGGCGCCAAGCTCGGCGTCCTGATCGAGGTCAATTGCGAGACGGACTTCGTGGCGCGGACCGAGCAGTTCCAGGAGCTGGCACGGGGCCTGGCGATGCAGGTGGCGGCCGCCAACCCTCAGTGGGTGACACGGGCGGACGTGCCGCCGGAGGTCGTGGAGCGCGAGCGGGAGATCTACCGCCATCAGATGGCCGACCAGAAGAAGCCGCTCCAGGTCCTCGAGAAGATCGTCGAGGGAAAGCTCGCGAAGTTCTACGAGGACGCATGCCTCGTGGACCAGGCCTACATCCGCGACTCGAGCGGCAAGATGCGCGTCGGCGACCTCGTCGCCCAGGTAAGCGCCCAGACCGGCGAGAAGATCGCCGTGCGGCGCTTCGTGCGGTTCCAGGTCGGTGAGTGAGGCGAAGCCCCGCTTCAAGCGCATCCTCCTGAAGCTCTCCGGCGAGGCTCTGGCCGGCGAGCAAGGCTACGGCATCGACCCGGCCGTCCTGGAGCGGATCGCCCAGGAGATCCGGACGATTCACGACCTCGAGGTCGACACGGCGATCGTGATCGGCGGGGGGAACATCTTTCGGGGCCTGCATGCCTCGGCCACCGGCATGGATCGCGCCTCCGCCGACTACATGGGCATGCTGGCGACCGTGATCAATGGGCTCGCCCTCCAGAGCACCCTCGAGCGAGCCGGGCTGATGACCCGATGCCAGTCAGCGATCGACATGCCGGCCGTCGCCGAGCCGTACATCCGCCGGCGCGCGATCCGGCACCTCGAGAAGGGGCGCGTCGTCATCTTCGCCGCGGGGACGGGTAACCCGTTCTTCACGACCGACACCGCCGCCGCGCTCCGGGCCGTCGAGGTGGGGGCCGAGATCATCCTGAAGGCGACGAAGGTGGACGGCATCTACACCGCCGATCCGCTCGTCGACACAGGGGCCGAGCGACTTTCCCACATCACCTACATCGAGGCGCTGAATCGCGGCCTCCGGGTCATGGACACGACGGCCATCTCGTTGTGCATGGAGAACAAGCTGCCGATCGGCGTCTTCAACCTGAACACTCCCGGAAACCTCCGGCGCGTCGTATGCGGGGATCCCGGTGTCGGGTCCTTCGTCAGCGACAGCGCCCCGTCACCGAGGTGAGGCCATGAACACGGTGCAGGCGGTCCAGAAGGATGCCGAGACCCGCATGCAAGGAGCCCTCGACGCGCTCGCCCGCGAGTTCGCCGGGGTGCGAACCGGTCGCGCCAGCACCGCGCTCCTGGAGGGCGTCCGTGTCGACTACTACGACACGCCGACTCCCCTCAACCAGGTCGCCAGCGTTTCCGTGCCCGACGCGCGGACCCTCATGATCCAGCCCTGGGACCAGAGCGTGCTGACGAAGATCGAGCGGGCGATTCAGAAGTCCGATCTCGGCCTCACGCCGGTCAATGACGGCAAAGTCATCCGCCTGACGATCCCGCCGCTCAACGAGGAGCGGCGGAAGCAGCTGGCGAAGTCCGTGGGCAAGCTGGCCGAGGAGGCCCGCGTGGCGATCCGGAACGTCCGGCGCGAGGCGAAAGAGAAGGTCAAGGGATTCCTCAAGGACAAGGAGATCTCCGAGGACGACGAGCGGCGGAGCGAGGCGGAGCTCCAGAAGCTCACCGACCGGTCTACGCAGAAGGTCGACGAGCTCCTGAAGAAGAAGGAGCAGGAGATCCTGGAGTTTTGACCGCCGACGCGACCGGCCCGGTCGCGGGTGCCGTCGCGGCCGACGACGCCGCCCTGCTCGAGGCCATCCGCCAGCAGCCGTTGCCGCGACACGTCGCCGTGATCATGGACGGCAACGGACGGTGGGCCGGGCTCCGCGGTCTTCCCCGCGTCGCCGGGCATCGCGAGGGCGTCCGGGCGGCCCGGGAGGTGGTCCGCACCGCGGGTCGCCTCGGCCTCGGCTATCTCACTCTCTACGCCTTCTCCTCCGAAAACTGGGCCCGGCCGGCGGCCGAGGTGAGCTTCCTCATGCGGCTGCTCGAGAGCTCGGTCGCCGAGGAGCTGCCTGGCCTCGTCGACAACAATGTCCGGCTGCGTACCCTCGGAGAGCTCGCGACCCTCGACCCGGGCGTTCGGCGAAGCGTCGAGCAGGCCGTCCGAGCGACCGAACGGAACACGGGACTGACGCTCCTGATCGCGCTCAACTACGGAGCTCGTCAAGAGCTGCTCCGGGCGGTGCGGACCCTGGCGGACGGCGTCGCGCGGGGCGCGCTCGCCCCCGAGGCGATCGACGAGGCCAGCATCGCTGCGGCGCTCGACACGGCCGACGTGCCCGACCCCGACCTCCTGATCCGGACGAGCGGCGAGTATCGGCTGTCGAACTTTCTTCTCTGGCAGGTCGCGTACACGGAGCTCCTCGTCCTGCCAACCCTCTGGCCCGACTTCTCCCCCCGGGACCTCTACGGCGCGGTTGCCGAATACCAGCGCCGTTCTCGCCGGTTCGGGGGACTGTAAGCGGCGGCCCGGCCGCCGCGTCGCGGAGCCCGTGCTCACGCAGCGGGTTCTGAGCGCCCTCGTCGGGATTCCGCTCCTGGTGGGCCTGGTGTACTGGGGACCGCCGTGGTTGTTCGCCGCCTTCGTGCTCGTGTTCGCGGTCGGCGCCCAGCTGGAGCTGTACCGCATGTTCGGCGAGGCCGGGGTCGAGGCGGACCGGGGGATCGGGCTTGTCCTCGGGGCGCTTGTCGTGCTGGCCTTCGCGGTGGCGCGCCCCGTCCTGCTGCACTTCGCGCTGTCCCTGGCGGTGATCGTCGTCGTGGCTCTCGGGATCCGGCGAGACGCCAAGGCCGAGGGCGCCTGGGCCGGGGTGACGCTGACGCTGCTCGGCGTTTGCTACTGCGCGTGGCTGCTCGGGCACGCGATCTGGCTCCACGCGCTGCCGGGCGGCCGGGCGCTCACGTTGTTCCTGCTCGGCGTCACGTGGTGCGGTGAGTCGGCCGCGTTCTTCGTGGGCCGCCGGTTTGGCCGGCGCCCACTGGCGCCGCGCGTCTCGCCGGGCAAGACCGTGGAGGGCGCGGCGGCGCAGCTGATCGTGTCGGGCGCGGTGGCGCTCGGGGCCGCGCCGCTCGTGTCGCTCTCGCTCCCGGAGGCCGCCGGCCTCGGCATCCTTCTGGGCACCGTTGGCCAGGTCGGGGACCTCAGCGAGTCGTTTCTCAAGCGGAGCGCGGGCGCCAAGGACGCGGGCTATCTCATCCCGGGTCACGGCGGCGTGCTGGATCGGCTCGACTCCTTGCTCTTCAACGTACCGGCCCTGTATTATTGGCTCTACTTCGCTGGAGTATCCTGAGGCGCGATTGCTCACATGAAGACTGTGACCGTGCTGGGAGCGACCGGATCGGTCGGTCGTCGGACCCTCGACCTGATCGCCGCGTTCCCGCACGAGTTCCGTGTGGGCGGCCTCGCCGCGCGCGGGACGGACGTCGCGCTGGTCGCCAAGCAGGTGCGATCGCACCGGCCGGCCGCGGTGGCCCTTCTCGACCGGGCCGCCGTGGACCGTCTGGCCCGGGAGCTGGCGCCGCCCTTGCCGGAGCTTCTGGGTGGCGTCGAGGGCCTGCAGACCCTCGCGGCGGATGTCCCCGCGGACGTCGTGGTCTCGGCGATGGTGGGCGCCGCGGGTCTCGTTCCCACGCTCGCCGCGGTCCGAGCCCGTCGCACCATAGCGCTCGCGAACAAGGAGCCCCTCGTGATGGCGGGGGCGCTCATGACGAGGGCCGCGCGGGAGCACGGCGTGCGTCTGTTCCCGGTCGACTCGGAGCACAGCGCGATCTTCCAGTGCCTGGCGGGGGCGGCGTCGCGCGAGGTCCGTCGGCTGGTGCTGACGGCGTCGGGCGGCCCCTTCCGCGGATGGCCGCGTGCGGCTCTCGAGGGCGTGACCGTCGCGCAGGCCTTGCGCCACCCCACGTGGCAAATGGGTGCGAAGATCACGATCGACTCGGCCACGCTGATGAACAAGGGCCTCGAGATCCTCGAGGCGCACTGGCTCTTCGGGGTGCCGTTCGAGCGGATCGACGTGGTCGTGCACCCGCAGTCGATCGTCCACTCGATGGTCGAGTTCGTCGACCGTTCGGTCCTCGCTCAGCTGGGAATGCCGGACATGGGAATCCCGATCCTGTACGCCCTCACGTACCCGAACCGGCTCCCGTGCCCGGCCCCCGCCCTCGACCTGGTCCAGCGTGGGACGTTGAGCTTCGAGGCGCCGGACGAGACGGCGTTCCCGTGCCTCGCGCTGGCCCGAAAGGCGGGACGGGCCGGTGGCGCGGCCCCGCTGGTTCTCAATGCCGCGAACGAGGTCGCCGTCGGCGGGTTCCTCGCGGAGCGGTGCGGCTTCATGGACGTCCCGAGGCTGATCGCCGAGGCCCTCGATGCCCATGCCGGTGCCACGGCCGACGACCTCGGCGCGTGCCTCGATCTGGACGGGGCGGTGCGCCGGTGGACGGAGGCGGCCCTGGGCGGCGTCCCCGCGGGATCGGCGCGGAGCTGATGCCCATGCGATTGCGGCGCTCCGGCCTGGTCTTGACGCTCGGGTTCGGCGGACCGATCCTCGCCGACGGCTCGCTGACCATGGCCTTCCTGGGCGGGGCGCTCGACACTGTCGTTAGCGCCCTCGTGGCCCTTGGCGCGCTGATCTTCATCCACGAGCTCGGGCACTTCCTGGTGGCAAAGGCGATGGGCGTGGGCGTTGAGCGCTTCTCGCTCGGCTTCGGGCCGCGGATCTTCTCGTTCCGGGGCGGGGAGACCGAGTATTGCATCTCGATCGTGCCGCTCGGCGGCTACGTAAAGATGACCGGCGAAGAGGCGCACGGGGAGGACGCGATCCATCCGACGACCGAGGCTCCCCCCGCGGACCCGGCCAAGTCGTTCTCCGCCAAGCCTCTCTGGGCCCGGGCGCTGATCGTCTTCGCCGGCCCGGGCATGAACTTCGTTCTGGCGGCCGCGATCTTCTCGGCCGTGTTTGCCCTCGTCGGCGTGCCCGTCCTCGAGCCGATGATCGGCCGGGTGACGCCGGACTCCGCCGCGGGGCAGGCCGGGCTCCGGCCGCGCGACAGGGTCGTCGCCGTCGACGGGAAGGCCGTCGAGCACTGGGGCGAGATCGAGGCTGCCGTGACCCGGTCGGACGGGCGGCCGCTCACGCTCACGATCCAGCGCGACGGCGCGGCCCAGGACGTGACCGTCACCCCTCGCAAGGTCGCGGCTCGGACCCCGTTCAACGAACCCTCCGAGGCCTGGAGCATCGGCGCGCGTCCCTACCTCCCCGCGGTGGTCGGTGAGGTGCGTCCGGGCATGCCCGCCGCCGAGGCAGGGCTGCAGCCCCGCGACCGGGTGGTGGCGCTCAACGGGCAGCCGATCGAGACGTGGGACGAGCTGGCCGAGATGATCTCGACCCGGGCTAACGAGACGCTGACGCTCCGGATCGAGCGGGGCGGCTCCCAGATGGATCTCACCGTCACTCCACGGGTGGAGGTCGAGCGTGACGCGCTCGGCAACGAGACGCGGGTCGGACGCATTGGAATCGCGACCGCGACCTCCCAGACCTCCAAGCGCTCGGGCCCGCTCTCGGCGGTAGTGAGCGGCCTGGCGCGCACCTGGGACGTCACCGTCATCACGGTCATCTCCATCTGGAAGCTCGTCACCGGGACGATCCCGGCCTCGAACATCGGGGGCCCGCTCCAGATCAGCATGGTGGCCGGGCAGCAGGCGCAGCAGGGCATCGTGTCGTACGCATTCTTCGTGGCCCTGATCAGCGTGAACCTCGCGATCCTGAACCTCCTCCCGGTCCCGATGCTGGACGGCGGACACCTCCTGTTCTTTGCGATCGAGGCGGTGCTGGGGCGACCGCTCTCCGTTCGCAAGCGCGAGATCGCGCAGCAGATCGGGCTGGCCCTGCTCCTGCTGCTCATGGTGTTCGCCCTGTTCAACGACCTCACGCGGCTCCTCCCGCCGGTCGGGAAGATCTTCCGATAGACCGATGGGCCAGTACGCTCGGCACGTCTTCGTCTGCACGACCGGCAGCACGTGTCCGACCCAGGGGGACACGGAAGCCTACATCAAGCTGATGCGGGCCGAAATCGCGAAGGCGGGTCTCCATGGGGAGATCCGGATCAATAAGTCCGGCTGCTTCTCCCAGTGCGGGAACGGCCCGATGATCGTCGTCTACCCCGAGGACGTCTGGTACGCGGGCGTCCGGGCGGAGGATGTCCAGGAGATCGTCGAGTCCCACCTGATCGGTGGCAAGCCCGTCGAGCGGCTCGTCTACCGTCCGGGCCGTCCTGGCCCGAACGTCGTCGCCAAGGCGTCGCACTGAGCCCTGGCGGCCCCCGCCGCCACGCCCCGACCCGAGGGAGCTAGGCCATGCGCTGGAGCACGTCGTTCATCCCGACCCTCAGAGAGGATCCCGCGGACGCCGAGGCGGCCAGCCACCGGCTCATGATCCGCGCCGGTCTCGTGCGCCAGCTCACGGCGGGGATCTACGTCTACCTGCCGCTCGGCCAGCGCGCGATCGACAAGGTGAATGCCATCATCCGGGAGGAGATGAACGCGATCGGCGGCCAGGAGATCACGATGCCGGTGCTCCACCCGGCGGAGCTCTGGCAGCAGTCGGGCCGCTGGCACGACATCAAGGACGAGATGTTCCGCCTCAAGGACCGTCACGGCCGCGACATGTGCCTCGGAATGACGCACGAGGAGGTCGTGGCCTGGCTGGCCGCCAAGGACGTCCGCTCGTATCGCGAGCTGCCGCAGGTGTGGTACCAGATCCAGACGAAGGAGCGCGACGAAGCACGCCCCCGGTCGGGCGTGCTCCGAACGCGCGAGTTCTGGATGAAGGACGCCTACACGCTCGACGTTGACGAGGCGGGCCTCGACGCGGCTTACGAGCGGCAGAAGGAGGCCTACGCCCGGATCTTCCGACGGGCCGGCCTCGCATTCCACGTCGTGGAATCCGACGTGGGGATGATGGGCGGAGCCGGCGCGCACGAGTTCATGGCGCCCAGTGCCGCCGGGGAGGACGAGATCGCGCGCTGTCCTGCGTGCGGCTACGCGGCGAACGTCGAGCTCGCGCGGTCGATCCCCCGGGCCGCGGCGTTCCCGGACGGACCGCGCGAGGAGGTTCCCACGCCCGGGGTCCGGACCATCGCCGAGGTGTGCGCGCTGCTCGGGATCAAGCCCGAGCACACGATCAAGAGCCTGCTCTATCTTGGCCCCTCGGGGCCGGTCCTCGCGCTGGTCCGTGGCGATCAGCAGCTCCACGAGAAGAAGCTCGCGCGCCTCCTGGGGGGGGAGGTCCGCCCCGCGCACGCCGATGAAGTGCGCGACGCGCTCGGCGCTCCAGTCGGGTCGGTGGGCCCCGTGGATGCCGCGGTGCCGATCGTGGCCGACGAGGTGCTGGGAGAGGGGGTGTACGTCGCCGGCGCCAACCGCGAGGGTGTGCATCTGCGCGGCGTCCGGCCGGGCCGGGACTTCCTCGCGCGGCACGCCGACCTCCACGTGGCCCAGGCCGAGGATGCGTGTCCCTCGTGCGGGGCGCGGCTGGTCGTGGAGCGCGTCATCGAGGTGGGGAACATCTTCAAGCTCGGGACGAGGTACTCGGTGGCCCTCGGAGCGACGTACCTCGACGAGCAAGGGCAGGCGCGTCCGATCGTCATGGGGTCGTACGGAATCGGCCCCGCCCGCATCGTTGCGGCGGCGATCGAGCAGCGTCACGACGCTGATGGCATCGTCTGGCCCTGGTCGATAGCCCCCGCCCATGTCCTCGTCCTTCCCGTGAACCCCAAGCAGGCGGCGGTCAGGGAGATGGCGGAGCGTCTGTACCGTGAGCTGGGCGCGGCGGGATTCGAGACGATCCTGGACGACCGCGACGAGCGGCCCGGGGTCAAGTTCAAGGACGCGGACCTTCTCGGCATTCCGATCCGGGTGACGGTCGGCGCGCTCCTCGGTCGGGAAGGCAAGGTCGAGGTGCGGACGCGCCGGGATCGCCAGGATGTCGCGGTGGCGCCAGAGGGCGTCGCGGCGGCAGTCCGCGAGCTCGGGCAAGGCCTGGCCAGCCACCTCTGAGCCTCACGCAAGGGTCGAGGGGATTCCTCGGTCCTTCGTATCGGGGTATACTAAGCGGCTGACTCGAAGTGGGCGGAGCCCACTTTCTTGTTCATAGACGCGCACGCAGGAGGCGACGGGGTGGCGACGGGGACCGATCTGGGACGGTTGGAGCCGGCGGTGGAGACCGTCGTCCTGCCGGCCGTCCACGCCCACGGGCTGACGCTCGTCGACCTCGAGATCCGAGGCAACTCGCGACGGGTGGCGGTGCGGCTCTACGTCGACAAGCCGGGAGGGGTCACGGTTGGCGAGTGCCAGCAGCTCTCGCACGAGGTGGGAGACCTGATCGACGTCTCAAACCTCGTCTCGGGCAGCTACGACCTGGAAGTGTCGTCCCCCGGACTCGATCGCGAGCTCCGCAAGGACCGGGAGTTCCGCTGGGCTTGCGGGCGGCTCGTGCGGGTCTGGACGCGGGAGGACGTGGACGGTTGCCGTGAGCACGCGGGACGGCTCGTCGCGTTGGACGAGACGGATCTGACGCTCGCGACGTCCGGCAGCTCGCGCCGCGTGCCGCGGAGCCTCGTGTCCAAGGCGCGCCTGGAGATGGAGCCGCGAGGCTCCGCCTGATCCAGGAGACCGCCATGAACCGGGAACTCAAGCTGGCAATCGAGCAGGTCGGACGGGAGAAGGGGATCGCGACCGAGGTCCTCTTCGAGGCCCTGGAGTCCGCCCTCCTCTCCGCCTCGAAGCGGACAATGGGCGTGGGTGACAACACGCGTCTCACGCTGCACCGCGAGACGGGCGCGATCCGTGTGTTCGCCGAGAAGCGCGTCGTCGAGAAGGTGGCGGATCCCAAGCTCGAGATGAGCCTGGACGAGGCGCGCCGCCTCAAGCCGGGGGCCCAGCTGGAAGACGTGGTCGAGGTCGACCTGGAGATGAAAGAGCTCGGGCGGATCGCGGCCCAGACCGCCAAGCAGGTGATCCTGCAACGGGTGCGCGAAGCGGAGCGCCAGGGGATCTTCTCCGAGTACAAGGATCGGGAGGGCACCCTCGTCCGGGCCCTCGTCCACCGGATCGAGAAGCGCACGGTGATCCTGGACATGGGCCGGACCGAAGCCGTGCTGCCCGAGCGCGAACAGATCCCGGGTGAGCGGTACATGGCCGGCGACCGGGTCCGGGCCTACATCATGGAGGTCCGGAACACGCCCAAGGGCCCGCAGGTCGTACTTTCCCGCGCGCACCCCGGCTTCCTCATCCGCCTCTTCGAGACCGAGATCCCTGAGATCGCCGAGGGGATCGTGCAGGTGCGGGGCGCGGCGCGTGAGCCCGGGGAGCGGGCCAAGCTGGCGGTGGCGTCGACCAAGCGCGATGTCGACCCGATCGGTGCGTGTGTCGGGCTCCGAGGGACGCGGATCCAGGTCATCGTCAAGGAGCTGCGCGGCGAGAAGATCGACATCATCGAGTGGTCCGATGACCCGGTCACGCTCGTGGGGCGAGCGCTCTCGCCTGCCAAGGTTGGCTCCGTCACGATCACGGGCGAGGGTGAGGAGCGCTCAGCGCAAGTCGTCGTGCCGGACAGCCAGCTCTCGCTCGCCATCGGCAAGAAGGGGCAGAACGCCAGGCTCGCCGCGAAGCTGACGGGGCTCCGCGTGGACGTGAAGAGCGAGTCCGAGCTGGCCGAGGGCCGACGACGCGAGGAGGAGGACCGGGCACAGGGTCTGGCGGCGTTTGCGGAGATCGCGGCCATCGGCTCCGAGCTGGCGCCGCGCCTCGTGGAGCGCGGCCTGTACTCGCCCGCGCGGGTTCGCGCGGCTGGGCTCGAGCGCGTGCGCGAGGCCCTCGTTGACGAGGCGCCCCGGGCGGAGGCGGTCCTCGCGGCCGTGGAGGCGTGGCTGAGCGCTCAGGCGGCGGAGGCCGAGCGCGCCGGGGCTCGTGACGCCCCCGCGGATGAGGCGGTTCCGGTCGAGCCCGGGCCGGCCGAGGGGGCCGGCCGATGAGCCCGCGTCCTCCGGTCCGGACCTGCCTGGGCTGCCGGCGCGCCCGGCCGCAGGCCGAGCTGGTCCGGATCGTCCGGACGGCGGACGGCCGGGTCGAGCCCGACCCCCAGCGACGGGCGCGCGGGCGCGGCGCTTACCTGTGCCGGCGGGAGGCGTGTCTGTCGGAGTGCGTGCGGCGGGGCCGCTGGCCCCAGGCGTTCCGGGTCCCGGCCGTGGCGACGCCCGAGGTGGTCGCCCGGCTGCGTGGGCTCTTGAGCCAGGGGCAGGACGCTCCTGAGAGGGTCTAAGGGGGGTAGCTGACATGGCCGGGAAGACAAGGGTGCACGAGCTCGCGAAAGAGCTCGGTGTCGCGCCGAAGATGATCATCGACCAGCTCCACGCCCTTGGCCACAAGGAGCAAAGCTCGGCGAGCGCCATCGAGGACGCTTTGCTTCCCCAGCTTCGGGAGATCCTCGGCGAGCAGGCGGCCGAGTACTCCCGGAAGGAGGCCGAACGGATCGAGTCCGAGCGCGTCGCGGCCCAGCGTGCGAAGATCGAAGCCGCCAAGGCGGCGGCCGCCAAGGCCGCGAGGACCCGGGCGAAGAAGGCGGCCGTGGCCGCCAAGGCCGCGGCTCCGAAGGTCAAGGCGCCGACCAAGTCGAAAGCGGGTGCGAAGGTCGCCCAGGCCGGGAAGGCCAAGGCGCCCAGCCCGCCGCGGATCGGTGTCCGACCTGACGAGAAGATCGCCACGCCAGTCGAGGTCGGCGCGCCCGTCGCCTCCGTGCCGGCCCCCCCCGCGCCAGCTCCGGCCGCTCCCCCGCTGGCGCCGGCCGCTCCCGTCTCGCCGCCGCCGGCCGTGCCGCCCGTCAGGCC
>JBKPDG010000067.1:0-17250 GCA_046727755.1 Actinomycetota bacterium | reverse complement strand
GCAGCTGGCGCCGATCGTGGGCGCATTCGTCGCCGGACTCTCGCTGTCGCGCAGCACCGTCTCCGACCGCATCTCCCGCGAGCTCGCGCCGGTCGGCCACTTGTTCATCCCGGTGTTCTTCCTCCAGATCGGCATCGAGGTCGACGTCGATGCCTTCTTCGACCCGACGGTGCTGGCGGTGGCGGGCGCGTTGCTCGCCGTCGCCGTGGTCGGGAAGCTCGCTTCCGCCGCGGGCGCGTTCGGGTCACCCGGCGACAAGCGCCTCATTGGGCTGGGCATGATCCCGCGTGGGGAGGTCGGGTTGATCTTCGCGACCATCGGTCTGCGCGAGACCATCCTCGATCAGGAGCAGTACGCGGCGTTGCTGCTGGTCGTGCTGGTCACGACGCTGCTCGCGCCGCCGCTGTTGCGCTGGCGTCTCCAACAGCTGCGCGCCGAGCGTGCGCACCGTCGCCACCCGAGTACAGGGCCTCCCGGCGGGCGGTGGCTGGTGACACGCGACGGCGAGGTCGGCCTCGCGGGGTCGCCGCCCGAAGGCATGGCCCTGCCCCTCGCGCTGGAAGCCGCGCAAGCGATCAGCCGCGGCGACCTCCGGCCCGGACGCGCGCTCCTCGACTACCTCGGTGACCTGGGCGACACGCCAATGCGTTGGGACCGGGACGCGTCCCGCCGGTTGTTCGAGGTGCTTCGAACCGGCGACGCTCGCACGTGGCGGTTTCTCGAGGCGACCGGCATCCTCGAGCGCGCACTCCCGGAGCTGGCTGAGGCGATCCGGCGCCGGCGCGCCGACCCGTTCGTCATCGACCCGTCGCACGTCCTCAGCTTCTCGCTCGTCGACGCGATCCGCGATCTGGTCGCGACCGACGAGCAGGCGGCGGCCGAATACGCACGCGTGCAGCATCCCGAGTGGTTGCTGCTGGCAGCGCTCATCCTCGACACCGCCGGCGAGGACGCCTCGCCGATCGACCTCGCCCGCCGGTTGGCCGGGCGCCTGGACCTGGGGGCGGCCGCCGAGCAGGAGATCGCGCTGCTCGTCGGCGATTCGGGACTGTTGCGCGCCGCCGCCCACCGGGTCGACGGCTTCGACGAGGAGCGCGTGTTCGCGCTCGCCACCCACCTCGACCGTCCCGAGCGCACGCGAGCCCTGTACCTCCTGACCCTCGCCCTCGGCGGGCTCGAGCCATGGGACCGCGCCCGGCTCGACGAGCTGAAGGACGTCGTGCTCGCCGTGCTCGAGCAGCCCGATCTCACGGGGCTCGACGCCCGCAACCTCGTCGAGCGCCGCCGGGCCGAGGCGATGCGCATCGCCGGCGCCGACCGCGCCGTCGCCGAACGTATCGAGCACGCGCCGCGCACCTACTTGCTGGCCCAAGAGGCGGCCGACGTTGCCCGGGCCGCGGCGTTGCTCGAGCCGCCGCCGGCCCGGGGCCGCGCCCGCGTCGCGGTCGCACCCCTCGACGGCGGAGAGTTTCGGGTGGAGGTCGCTTCACGCGACCGGCCCGCGCTGCTCGCAACGGTCTCGGGCGCGCTCGCAGACTCGGGGCTCACGGTGCTGGATGCGGTCGTCGCCACGTGGGGTGACGGTGGCGCGCTCGACTCGTTCCGGGTCCTGCCCGTCACGCGCACGTCCCCCGACGCCGACGCGCTGACGGCGGCCATCGTCGCAGCGTTCGAACTGCCCCTCGAGGCGCCAGCCACGCCGGGCGCCGAGATCGCCTTCGACGACGACGGCTCGCCGTGGTACACGCTGGCCGAGGTTCGGTGTCCCGACTGCCCCGGATTGCTGCATGCGATCACGGTCGGGTTCGCCAGCGCCGGCGTCAATGTGCACTCGGCGCAGGTGCTGACCGTGAATGGCCAGGCCGCCGACCGCTTCGAGCTCACCGACGGCAACGGCCGCAAGCTCGGCGACGCGGCGAAGCGCGCCGTGCGCGACGCCGTCACCGGTGGCGTCCGCACCGGCCGGCGGGGCCGCCTTCGCCTCCGGCGCTGACCACCGTCGCCGCGCGAGCCTGGTTGCCGTGCGCGTCGGCGTCGACACCGGGGGAACATTCACCGACCTCGTCGCCGACGACGGGCGCGTGGTCAAGGTGCCGTCGACTCCCGACGACCCGACGCACGCGCTGCGGGCGGCGCTCGACGACGCCGGCGCGGGCACGTCCGCCGCGTTGCTGGCGCACGGCACGACGGTCGCGACCAACGCCTTGCTGCAGGGACGGGGTGGTCGCGTCGCGCTCGTAACGACGCGGGGTTTCGCCGATGTGATCGAGATCGCCCGCCAGGTGCGGCCTTCGCTCTATGACCCGATGGCCGACCGACCGCCGCCGCTCGTCGCGCGCGACCTACGCGTCGAGGTCGGCGGCCGGCTCGACGGCCACGGTCGCGAGATCGAGGCGCTCGACCCTGCGAGCATCCCGGCCTTGTCGGACGGCGTTGACGCCGTCGCGGTGTGTTTACTGCACGCCGACCTCGACGCCGCCCATGAGCAGCTCGTCGCCAAGGAGCTCGCGGCTCGCGGGCTCGATGTGACGTGCTCGAACGAGGTTTCGCCGGAGTTCCGCGAGTACGAACGCGTCGTCACGACGGTGGCCAACGCCGCCCTTCGGCCGGTGTGCCGCGACTATCTCCTCGGTCTCGACGCGTTGGCGCTCGAAGCGCTCGTGATGACGTCGGAAGGGGGACTGGTGCCCGCCGCCGAAGCCGCCGATCGACCGGCGGCGCTGCTGCTCTCGGGACCGGCGGGCGGCGTGCGCGCAGCAGCGGCAGTGGCGATCGCATGCGGGTTCCCGGACGCCGTCTCGTTCGACATGGGCGGCACGAGCACCGACGTGTGCCTGGTGCGTGGCGGCGTGCCCGAGCCGGCGCCGTCACGGATCGTCGCCGGCTATCCGATCCGGCTGCCCGCCCTCGACATCCACACCATCGGCGCCGGCGGCGGCTCCATCGCGCGGCTCGACGCCGGTGGCGCCCTCGTCGTCGGCCCCGACAGCGCCGGAGCAATGCCCGGCCCGGCCTGTTACGGACGGGGAGGTGAGCAACCAACGGTGACGGACGCCGACCTCGTCCTCGGGCGCATCCCGATCCAGGCCGCGTTCTCCGGCCTGGGTCGTCTCGACCCGAAAGCGGCGCGGCACGCCCTCGACCGCGCGCGCGTAAGCGCGGATGGGGTGGTCGCGGTCGTCGACGCCGCCATGGAACGCGCCGTTCGCGTCGTCACCGTCGAACGCGGCGTCGACCCCCGGGACCTGGCGCTGGTCGCGTTCGGCGGCGCCGGCCCGCTGCACGCGTGCGCGATCGCCGGCGCGCTCGGCATGCGGGCAGTGATCGTCCCGCCACGCGCCGGCGTGTTGTCGGCCGTGGGCCTCGTGTGCTCGCCACGCCAGCGCGAGCTGGTCCGCTCCTGGCCGGAACCGCTCGACCACGAGGGAGTCGACGCGGCGCTCGGCCGTGTTGCCGACGAGGCGGTCGCGCTCGTGGGCGGCCCCGCTGACGACGTCGAGGTCGAGCGGTTGCTCGACTGTCGCTACGCCGGCCAGAGCCACGAACTCACGGTGACCGGTGTGGACGCGTTCGCCGCCGAGCACGAGCGCCGCAACGGCTTCGCCCGGCCAGATGCACCAGTGGAGATCGTCGCGCTGCGAGTCCGCGCCCGGCGTCCCGCGCCGCTGTCGCCCGCCGAGCTCCCGCCTGTCGACCGGCCGACGGTGCGCGGCCCCGAAGTCGTCGCCGAGCCCGACTGCACCGTGTGGGTGCCCGACGGCTGGCGGGCCGAGCCCGGCCCCCTCGGTGCGTGGGTGCTGACGCGATGACCGCCCTCGATCCCGCGTCGCTGCAGGTCCTGATCTCACGGCTCACGGGGATCGCCGAGGAGATGGGCGCGGTGCTGCGCCGCGCCGCCTACAGCCCCAACATCAAAGAGCGCGCCGACTGCTCGGCGGCGCTGTTCACCGCCGACGGCGAGCTGCTCGTGCAAGCCGAGCACATCCCCGTGCACCTCGGGTCGATGCCCGCTTCGGTGCGCGCCGCGATCGACGTGTACGGCGATCGCGTCCAGCCGGACGACCAGGTGGTGCTGAACGATCCCTTCGCCGGCGGCACGCACCTCAACGACGTGACACTCGTCGCGCCGTGTTTCGCAGGCGGCGCGCTGGTCGGCTGGGCCGCGAACCGGGCCCATCACGCCGACCTCGGCGGCATGGCGCCCGGCTCGATGCCACCCGAGGCCATCGACATCCAGCAGGAGGGTCTGCGGGTGCCGCCGGTGCTGCTCACCCGCGATGTCGCCGACGTCATCGTCGCGAGCTCGCGCACGCCCGACGAACGGCGCGGAGACCTGGACGCCCAGCGAGGGGCCAACCGCCTCGGCGTCGCCCGCCTGGCCGAGCTCGCGGCCACTCTCGCGTCGACCGGGCCCCTCGCCGAGGTCGTCGACTACGGCGAGCGCCGCATGCGCGCCGCGCTGGCGGCGTTGCCCGACGGGCAGTACCGGTTCGAGGACGTGCTCGACTCTGCCGGTCCCCGGCCCGAGCAGCAGTCTCCGACACCCGTCGTCGTGACGCTGACGGTCGAAGGCGACCGCGCTACGTTCGACTTCACCGGCACCGGCGCGCAGCGCCCCGGCAACGTCAACGCCGTGGAGGCGGTGACCGTGAGCGCGGTCGCGTTCGCGCTGCGTTCTGCCACCGACCCGTCGATCCCCGCCAACGGTGGCGCGATGCGACCGGTCACGGTCGTCGCACCACCTGGCAGCGTGGTCGCCGCCCGCCCCCCGGTCGCGGTCGGCGCCGGCAACGTCGAGGTCAGCCAGCGCGTCGCCGACGTGTGCCTGGGCGCCCTCGCGCTCGCCGCGCCGGGCCGGCTCGGTGCGGCCGGGCAGGGAACGATGAACAACGTGCTGCTCGGTGGCAACGGGTGGGTCTACTACGAGACCGTCGGGGGCGGGCAGGGCGGCCGCCCCGGCAAAACAGGCATGAGCGGAGTCCACACCGCGATGACGAACACGCGCGACACACCCATCGAAGCACTCGAGCGCGCGCTCCCGGTCCGGGTGCGTCGCTACCGGTTGCGGCGCGGCAGCGGCGGCGCCGGCGCGTACCCGGGTGGTGACGGGATCGAGCGAGAGCTCGAGTTGATGGAGCCAACCACCGTCTCACTCGTCACGGAACGGCGCGTCAGCCGGCCGTGGGGCCTCGACGGTGGGGAGCCCGGCGCGCCGGGCGAGAACTGGTTGATCCCCGACGGCGACGAGTCGCGCGCGCGTCGGCTCCCGGACAAGTGCACCGTCGAGCTCGGCATCGGCGACGTGCTCCGTCTCCTCACGCCCGGCGGCGGAGGGTACGGACTCAGCCGCTAGTTGGTGCTGACCAGGTTCATCGCCTGGCGCGCCTTCGACTTCGACGGTGGAGCGACGGACACGCTGTACACGCGCCGGCCCTCGAGTGCAGTCAGTTCGCCGAACGCGACCTGCTCGCCGACCACGGTGCGCTCGAAGTTGTTCGTCTGCGGGAGCCAATAGGCGCGCTGCCCGACCCCGCGCATGTTCTCGATCTTCAACCCGTCGAACTGCGCCTTGGCGCGAGCCCTCGCGTACGCGTTCGAGGTTTCGTCTCTGGATGGGAACTCGCCGAGTGCGAGGCGGACGATGCGCTTGGCGTCCTTCTCGGCCGCGTAGATGCACTCCGACCCCTCGATGCCTCGGATCTTCGCCTCGCGCCGCGGCGTTTTGCCGAGGACCCGCTTCGCCTCGTTCTGCGTGAGCACCTTGCACGTATCGGGTTGCAACTGCGCTCCGAGCGCGTGGGGAGACCCGACGGATGCGACGACGCCGCTCACGGCGATGGCGACGATGCCGAGGCGTCGAGCCCTGCGGGGTCTCACCCCACCGGCCTCACGCTCACGACCTCGACTTGGAACTCTCGGCGCGGGCCTTCGTACGTGACGACCTCGCCCGGACCGTGGCCGAGCAGTGCCTGACCCAGCGGCGAAACAGTCGAGAGCACTTCGTAGGTGTCGTGTCGCTCCTCGATCGAGCCGACGAGGTACGAGGTCGTGTCGTCGTCGCCCTCCATCCGGACCTCGACCACCGTGCCCGGTTCGACGACGTCGCCCGCCGTGCCCTCGACCACGACCGCGCGTCGCAGCATGTCCTGGAGCTGGCGGACACGGGCCTCGTTGTGGCCCTGGTCGTTCTTCGCCGCGTCGTAGTCGGCGTTCTCGCGGATGTCGCCGTGCTCGCGGGCGCGCTCGAGCCATGCCGAGATCTCCCGGCGGCGCTCACCCGAGCGCCACTCGAGCTCCTCCTCGAGGCGGCGGCGCGCGTCCGCCGAAAGGTGCAGCTCGTCCATGAGCCGAAGATGCTACTGCCGCCGGGGACTACGCCTTCCGGAAGAAGATCTGGAACTCCATCTCACCCTCGTCGTCGACGCTCGCCACCACTGGCGACGTGGGCGCCTGGATCCCGTAGTCGGAGAACACGACGTGGAGGCGACCGACGACCTGTACGTCACGGCCATCCCATCGCCCCTCGAGCGGGATCTCGACCCGTTTGGTTACGCCGTGAAGCGTGAACTCGCCTCTCGCGGTCGCCGTGACCGTCTCGCCCACCTCGGGAACCTCTTGCCGTTCGATCGGCTCGGTGAGCACGAACTTTGCCTCGGGGAAGCGGTTTGATTCGAGGCCGCGATCCTTGATGGCGTTGTCGCGTTGGTCGCGGTCGGAGGTGAGAGTCCGAAGATCGGCCGTCACGGTGACGTCCTGCACGGTCGTGCCAGTGATGGTGAACGAACCAGTGACGTCGCCGGTGCGGCCGGTGGCGGTCTGTTCGACCACGCCGCCAACCAACTGCTCCTGCACGCGGTACCCGACGAAGCTGTTCGGATCTCCTGGTGCGGCCCGGTAGGTCCCATCGAGTTGGCCACCGCCCACCGTGGTCGTCTTCGTGATCTCCGCCTCCGGCTCCGGGTCGGTCTCGATGAAGAGCTTGAATCCCACGAACCCGAGAACGGCCAGCACGACGACTCCCGCGCCCACCCCGATCAGGATCTTCGTCAGCCGGCTCATCGGTCCCTCCCGTGGTGAGGTCGCATCACGCTACGGGATCTATACGGGCGACGGGCGTCAGGGGTTCGGCTACGCTGACCGCCGATGAGGCAGCTCTTCACAGCTCCCAGCACCGTCATCGTCATTCGCTAGCGAACGCCGTCGCCCGGCGTTCGCCTCCGACCGTCCACTTCGGTGGGCGGTTTTTCGTTCCCAGGAAGTGACCGTGACCCACACCATCGGGATCATCGGGGGCGACGGCATCGGCCCCGAAGTCGTGGCCGAGGCGCTCAAGGTCGTCGACGCGACCGCCGTCCCCTACGAGGCCGTCCCGTTCGACCTCGGCGGCGCGCGCTACCTCCGCACGGGCGACGTCCTCCCTGACGCCGTGCTCGACGAGATCGCGGCGCTCGACGCCGTCCTGCTCGGCGCGGTCGGTGCGCCCGACGTCCCGCCCGGAGTGCTCGAGCGGGGCCTCCTGCTCCGGCTGCGCTTCGAGCTCGACCTGTACGTCAACTTGCGGCCGTTCAAAGCGGGACCCAGCGCGCTGAACGCCGGCGTCGACTGCGTGGTGGTGCGCGAGAACACCGAGGGTGTGTACGCGGGGGAGGGCGGCTTCGTGCGCAAGGGCACGGCGAACGAGGTGGCGACGCAGGGCTCGGTGAATACGCGTCTCGGCGTGGAGCGGTGCGTCCGGTTCGCCTTCGACCTGGCCCGACAGCGTGAACGCCGGCACGTGACGCTCGTGCACAAGACGAACGTGCTGACCTTCGCCGGCGACCTCTGGCAACGCACGTTCGACGAGGTCGCCGCCGAGCACGCCGACGTCGCGACCGGTTACCACCACGTCGACGCCGCCTGCATCCACCTCGTGCAGGACCCGGGCCGCTACGACGTGATCGCCACCGACAACCTCTTCGGCGACATCCTCACCGACCTGGCCGGCGCCGTCTCGGGCGGCATCGGCCGCGCTGCCTCCGCCAACCTGAACCCGGCCCGAACGGGCCCGTCGGTGTTCGAGCCCGTGCACGGATCGGCCCCGGACATCGCAGGAACGGGACAGGCCGACCCCCGGGCTGCGATCATCTCTGCAGCGATGCTGCTGGAGTTCCTCGGTGAGACCGAGGCGGCGGCTCGGGTCGAGGAGGCGGTGGCGGCCTCCGACGACGTGGCAGGGACCACGTCGGAGATCGGCGACGCGATCGCCGGAAAGGTGTGACGGGATGCCCATCGACAAGACGGCGAAGATCTGGATGGACGGGAAGCTCGTCGACTGGGACGACGCCCGCATCCACGTCCTCACCCACACGCTCCACTACGGCTCGGGCGTGTTCGAAGGCATCCGCGCCTACCCGACCGCCAGCGGCCCGGCGGTGTTCCGTCTCACCGACCACATGCGCCGGCTGCTCCAGTCCGCACACCTCTTCATGATGGATGTGCCGTATTCGCTCCAGGAGCTCGTCGACGCGACCAAGGAGACCATCCGGATCAACCAGGTCGAGTCCTGCTACATCCGGCCGATCGCGTACCTCGGCTACGGGGAGATGGGCCTCAACCCGCTGCTGTCGCCGGTGAACGTGTCGATCGCGGTGTGGCCGTGGGGCACATACCTCGGCGACGAGGCGCTCCGGCACGGCGTGCGCCTGAAGGTGTCGTCGTGGCGGCGCATGGACCCCAACGTGAACCCGGTCGCGGCCAAGGGGACGGGCATCTACATCAACTCGAGCCTGGCGAAGGTCGAGGCTCTCAAGTCGGGCTACGACGAGGCCATTCTCCTCAACACGCAGGGGTTCGTCGCCGAGTGCACGGGCGAGAACGTGTTCGTGGTGAAGGAAGGCGTGCTCGTCACGCCGCCGCTGTCGTCGGGCGCGCTCGAAGGGATCACGCGCGACTCGGTGATGACAATCGCTCGCGACCTCGGCTACGAGGTGCGGGAGGAGAACCTGCTCCGAACCGACCTGTACTGCGCCGAGGAGGCGTTCCTGACCGGCACCGCCGCCGAGATCGTCCCTATGCGGTCGGTCGACGACCGTGAGATCGGCGAGCCCGGCGAGATCACCCGCAAGATCCAGGAGACCTACTTCGCCGCCGTCCACGGCGAGGTACCGCAATACAAAGAGTGGTTGGAATATGCCCGCGAGTGACGTCAGCACCGATCTCCCGCGCAGGGTCGAGATCTACGACACGACGCTGCGCGACGGCGCGCAGCTCGAAGGCATCTCGCTCACCGTCGACGACAAGCTCCGTATTGCCGAGCAGCTCGACTGGCTCGGCGTCCACTACATCGAGGCGGGTTGGCCCGGCTCCAACCCCAAGGACGACGAGGCGTTCCGCCGCATCCCCCGCGAGCTGAAGCTCGAGACGAGCAAGGTCGTCGCCTTCGGCTCGACTCGGCGCGTCAAGGGCAAGGTCGACTCCGACGACACGCTGCGCCAGCTCCTCGACGCCGGCACCGAAGCCGTCTGCATCGTCGGGAAGTCCTGGGACTACCACGTCACCGAGGCGCTCCAGACCACGCTCGACGAGGGCGCGGCGATGGTCGCCGACTCCGTCGAGTTCCTGCAGGCAAACGGCAGGCAGGTGCTCTTCGACGCCGAGCACTTCTTCGACGGCTACCGGAGCAACCCCGAGTTCGCGCTGCGTGTGCTCGAGGGTGCGGCGCAGGCGGGGGTGTCGCATCTCGTGCTCTGCGACACGAACGGCGGCACGCTGCCCCACGACGTCGAGCGGGTGGTGCGCGAGGTCGTCGCCTACTTCGGCGGTGATGTCGCGGTCGCCGTGCATCTCCACGACGACGCCGGCACCGGTGTCGCCAACGCGCTCGCCGGCGTGCGCGGTGGCGCTACGCAGGTGCAGGGGACGATCAACGGGTACGGCGAGCGCACCGGGAACTGCAACCTCACCGCCATCATCCCGAACCTCACGCTGAAGATGGGGATCGAGACGATCCCGCCCGACCGCCTCGAACGGCTCACGCCCGTCGCCCATCACGTGGCCGAGCTCGTGAACATGGCGCTGAACCCGCAGGCGGCATACGTGGGGTCGTCGGCGTTCGCGCACAAGGCCGGGATCCACGCCAGCGCCCTCGCGCGCAAACCCGATGCGTACGAGCATGTCCGCCCGGCGCTGATCGGCAACCGGACGCACGTCGTCGTGTCGGAGCTCGCCGGACGCAGCAACCTCGCGATGAAGGCGAAGGAGCTCGGCATCGAGCTCGACGGGCCGCAACTCAGTGAGGTCATCGACACGCTGAAGCGGCTCGAGCACGAGGGCTACCACTTCGAAGTGGCCGACGGATCGCTCGAGTTGCTGATGCGTCACGCGACCGGGTGGCGCCAGCCCTGGTTCGACGTCGACGAGTGGGAGGTGATCGTCGAGGACGTCCGCGACGACGACCGGCTCTCGACGCAGGCGATCGTGCGTGGGCGTGCCGACGGCGACGCCTTCCACGAGATAGCGACCGGGAACGGACCGGTGAACGCGCTCGACGCTGCGCTGCGCAAGGCCATCGGTACCCGGTACCCGCAGCTCTCTCGGATCCACCTCACTGACTACAAGGTCCGCGTGCTCGACACGCACAAGGGCACCGGCGCCGTGACCCGGGTGCTCGTCGACAGCACCGACGGCGAGGAGACGTGGACGACGATCGGGGTGGGGGAGAACATCATCGAGGCGTCGTGGCAGGCGCTCGAGGACTCACTCGTGTACGGCTTGCTGCGCGCCGAGTTGCGCGGCTAGCCAACTGCTGTGCCCACCGACCCGTTCGTCCCCGAGCGCATCGAGGACGAGCCCCGCCAGGAGCCCAACCTCCCGCCCGGTGTGAAGATGCCGCCGGCGCGCAGCTGGGTGGCGGACCGGCCCGGGGACCTTGCCGCCGGCTGGCCGACCGGGAAGCTGCTGGGCTCGCCGGGGCCGAACGTCGGGTACGCGCTCTTGCTGGCGGAGCGGGTGCGCGACCAGCTTGGGCTTGCCCCCCACGAGCACGCCGAGGACGCCATCGCCGTGGTCGCCGAGATCGCCATGCGGCGCGCCGCCCTGTTCGGCCGGGCGCCGGTCATGCCCGACGTCGAATTCGCGATGCAGATCCTGGGTTACCGGGGTGACGCCGATGCCGACTTCGTCGCCTGGCGTGTGCGCGCCGTCCGGGGCACGCATCACGACTATTACGAGCGGCGCTCCCTCGTCGACGCCATCCCCGTCGACGTCCTCCGCCTCGTCTCCTCCGCCCTCCCCGCCCACCTCGCCGAAGCCCGCGAGGCTTTGCGGTCCGCGGTCCCGATGCGTATCTGAACGACGCTAGGCGTCGCTGAGATACGCATCATGCAGAGCGCATAATGAGGGCGGCGATGTCCCGAAGGACGTCGTCCGGGTACTTGTGGATGTCGTCCCAGTGGAAGCGCAGAACACGAAAGCCGAGTCCGACCAGACGACGTTCCCTCCGCGCATCGTGTTTGCGTGATGACCGACTGGCATGCCGTTCCTCTCCGTCAACCTCGATGACCAAGCCGAGTTCTGGGTACGCGAAATCGACGCGAGCGATGAGCGTGTCGCCGTCGTGAACCTCGTATTGTGCCACTGGCTCCGGAAGGCCGGCCCTGCGCACGAGCTGCCGGAATCTGGTTTCGAGGATGCTGGCTGGGGGCCGCTGGCCCGACTCCTTCCGATCGAGCACGGAACGAATGGCTCGACCTCCTGGCCGGAGTAGTCCGCCGAGTTCCTCCCAACGCCGCGAGACCGACTCCAGCGAGAACCAACCCCGGCGTAACCCATCATCGAGAAGCTCCTCGAGGCGGTCGAGGTCGAAGAGAACACCGAGATCCAAAAGCGTGCGGCGCGGTCTAGTTACGGGGATCTCGTCGACTTCAGTTACGTCAGAGGCATCGAGGCGATACGACTCGTGCCACACGACATCGCCGCGGTGACGTCGGCGGTGTCGCCACGCCGTCACCTCGACGACGTGCTCTTCACAGTCGACGAATCCCAACATTGCCGCGGCCGACCGGTGCGAAGCCACAGCCGGGCCGACGAGACACGCGGCCTTGAGACTCTGGCGCCAGCCCGGCGGGGTACCCGCGACTCGATACACCGCGTGATCCACCCGCTCCCACTGTCCTGCTCGTAGGCGCCGATCGATCGCTCTGGGGTGCAGCCCGGCGTCAATCGCTTGTGCGCGGGTGAATACTCCGTGTTGCTGCTTCGAGAGCCGAGCTATCGCCACTCGCGCTGGAGTAGATGGCGGTGTCATGACCGAATCAAAGCGGCGGGGTATGACAGCGACGATGCGTCTCTGAACGACGCCAGGCGTCGCTGAGATACGCATCGAGAGGATCAGAGAACCCTGACTACGATGTCAGGTTGTGAGCGGCCCGAACTTCTTGCTCTCCCAGGAGCACGAGGAGTTTCGGGCGGCGTTGCGTCGGTTCGCCGAGAACGAGATCGCCCCGCACGCGGCCGAGGTCGACGAGCGGGAGGCGTACCCGAAGGCGGGCATGGACGCCCTCCGCGACTCCGGCTTCGTGCGGGCGCTCTACCCGCCGGAGTACGGCGGCGACGCCGGCGACCTGCTGACGGCGGCGCTGGTCATCGAAGAGGTGGCGCGTGCGTGCGGATCGACGGCCCTCACGGCGCTGGTGTCCCGCACCGGGGTCAACGCCCTCGTCGCCCACGGCAGCGAGGAGCTCAAGCGCCGCGTGCTGCCACCGGTCGTGGCGGGGGAGCAGCAGGCGAGCTACTGCCTCTCGGAGCCCGGCTCCGGCAGCGACGCCGCTGCGATGACCACCCGGGCCGTGCGCGACGGCGACCGATGGGTGCTGAACGGGCGGAAGGCATGGATCACCAGCGCCGGCGTCTCGAGCGTGTACACGGTCTTCGCCAAGACCGATCCCGCCGCCGGCCACCGGGGGATCAGCGCCTTCGTCGTCGAGCACGACCGCCCCGGCCTGTCGATCGGCAAGCTCGAGCGCAAGATGGGTCTGCGCGGCTCGCCCACCGGCGAGATCGTGCTGGAGGACGTCACCGTCCCGGCCGAGAGCCTCATCGGCGACGAGGGCCGAGGCTTCCATTACGCCCTCGAGGCGCTCGACATCTCCCGGCCCGTCGTCGCCGCTCAGGCACTGGGGCTCGCCCAGGGTGCGCTCGACGTCGCCGGCGCCTACGTGCTCGAACGGCGCCAGTTCGACCAGCGCATCGCCGACTTCCAGGGCGTGCAGTTCATGCTGGCCGACCTGGCGACCCACCTGGAAGCCGCCCGCCTGCTCGTGCACGCGGCCTGCGCCCGTTTCGACGCCCGCGCGCCGGGGGTCACGAAGGCCTCGTCGATGGCAAAGCTCTTCGCCACCGACACGGCAATGCGCGTCACGACCGACGCCGTCCAGCTGCTCGGCGGCGCCGGCACCAGCCGCGAGTTCCCCGTCGAGCGGATGATGCGCGACGCCAAGATCACGCAGATCTACGAGGGCACGAACCAGATCCAGCGCGTCGTCATCGCCCGCAAGCTCCTCGACGAGCTCGCTGCGGGCTCCTAAGAGCCGCAAACCTCCGCCCCTACACTCACGCGGTCATGGCCGACGCCCCGCGGGTGCGGTTCTCACCTGCTCCGACCGGCTCCCTTCACGTCGGCGGCGCGCGCACCGCCTTGTTCAACTGGTTGTTCGCCCGGCACGAGGCCGGGACCTTCATCCTCCGCATCGAGGACACCGACGTGGCCCGGTCACTGCCGGAGTGGATCGAGGGAATCCAGGACACGCTCTCCTGGCTGGGTCTGGATTGGGACGAGGGCCCGATCCTGCAGAGCACCCGGTTCGAGCGGTACCACGCCGCCGCCGACCGCCTGCTCGCCGAGGGCCGGGCGTATGAGTGCTACTGCACAGAAGAAGAGGTGCGAGCGCGCAACGAGGCGGCCCGGGCTGCGGGCCGCACCCCCGGCTATGACGGCCACTGCCGCGACCTCGGCCCCGAGCAGCGGGCCGCCCTCGCCGCCGAAGGCCGGCCTCGGTCGCTCCGGTTCCGTACCCCCTACGACGGCACCAGCACGTTCACCGACCTCATCCGGGGCGACGTGAGCGTCGAGTGGGCCAGGATCCCGGACTTCGTCATCGTCCGCTCGGACGGCACGCCCCTGTTCTTCCTCGCCAACGCCGTCGACGACATCGAGATGGCGATCACGCACGTGATCCGGGGCGAGGATCTGCTCGACACCACCCACCGGGTGCTCGCCCTGCGGGCGGCGCTGGGCGCGACCGACCGTCCGATCTATGCCCACCTGCCCCTGATCGTGGGAGCGGATCGGGCCAAGCTCTCCAAGCGCCACGGCGCCGTCGCCCTCGAGGAGTTCCGCGACGCCGGCTATCTGCCCGAGGCCGTTCTCAACTACTTGGCGCTCCTCGGCTGGGGGTCGGAAGACGGCCGCGAGGTCCTCGATCGCGACGAGCTGATCGAGGAGTTCGAGCTCGAGCGGGTCGTCCACTCGCCCGCCTTCTTCGATCACCAGAAGCTCGACTGGATGAACGGCGAATGGATCCGCCGGCTTGACCTGGACGAGCTCGAGCGCCGGGTCCTCCCCATCGCCCGGAGCCGGTTCGATGACCGCGTCGATCCGGATGTCCTCCGGGCGGCGCTCCGGATCGGTCAGGAACGCGCCACCACCCTCGATGCGTTGGTGGAGCAGACGGACTTCCTGTTCGTCGACGAAGAGGCGTTCACGATCGACCCGGAGTCGTGGGAGCGCCTGGCGAAGGCCGACCACGCAGCCGAGGTGCTGGATGCCGTCATCGAACACGTCGAGCACTGCCCGTGGAACGGCAGCGAGGATCTCGACGTGCGCCCGGTGTTCGAGAAGCTCGGCATCAAGCCCCGGAAGGCCATGCACGTGATCTACACCGCCGTCGAAGGGCGCGCCGCCGGGCTGCCACTGTTCGATTCGATGTACGTGCTCGGCCGCGTGCGCACGCTCCGACGCCTGCGCGCCGCCCGCGAGCGACTCGGAAGCATTGCGTGACCGACGTGACGATGAATTGGAAGCTCGTCCGGCGGGTCGGCCTGATCGTGCTCCTCGCCGCGCTCCTCTACTACGTCGTCACTTTCGTGCAGGTGTGGTGGGCGGCACGCGGTGACGACACGCGCCGATCGGAGGCGATCGTCGTGCTCGGCGCGGCGCAGTACAACGGGCGACCGTCGGCGGTGTTCAAGGCGCGGCTCGACCACGCCGCCGAGCTGTACCACGACCGGGTCGCTCCGTTGATCGTCGTGACCGGCGGAAAGCAGGTCGGCGACCAGTTCACGGAAGCGACGTCGGGCGCGAACTATCTCCACGGCAAGGGCGTACCCGACGCCGCGATCCTGCGCGAGACCACGAGCCGCACGTCGTGGGAGTCGCTCAACGCAGCCGCCCACGTGCTCGAGAACCGCGGCGCGAAGGACGTCGTGCTCGTCTCGGACCCGTTCCACGCGCTCCGCATCCGGTCGATCGCGAACGAGCTCGGCCTCGATGCCGTGACCTCCCCGACGCGGACGAGCCCGATCTCGGGTTTCGACGAGTGGCGGCGGTTCATGAGCGAGGCGCTGCGGGTGGCGGCCGGTCGCATCGTGGGGTTCGGACGGCTCGCCCGGGGCGCGGATCGGGTGGGGAGGCTCGTGCCCGGACTCGGTACCATGGCGCTTCCTTCGGGGGTGGTGTAATCGGCAACACAACAGGTTCTGGCCCTGTCGTTGGGGGTTCGAGTCCTCCCCCCCGAGCCCGGAACATAGGCCCCGGCCCCGTCGTCTAGTGGCCTAGGACGCCGCCCTCTCAAGGCGGTAACACGGGTTCGAATCCCGTCGGGGCTGCACGCGCGAAGACCCGGTCTTTACGGCCGGGTCTTCCGCGTTTTCCCTGGTCAACCGCAAGATTCGGCGACTCGCGCCCGCCGTCACCAGTCGACGAGCGGCTCGCCGTCGCGCACGCGCAGCGTGCACGAAACGCCGACGAGATCGATCGCTTCGCGGGGCGCGTCCGTCGCGCGCAGCGACACGACATCGCCCTTCCGCTCACCCGTCGTGATGGTCAGATCGAGCGTGAGCGCACCGTCATCGCGCGTCTCCGCCCACACCACGAACGCGTCGTACACCCCGTCGGCAAGCGGTATATCCACCGTTTGCATAGTCGCGCGGGTTACGGTGTTCGACACGGACTCACATTGCGCGAGGTATCAGCGCGACAGCGCGTCGTTACGGCGTCATCGTGAGTTCGAGGGGCGGAGTTTGCGCTCTCTGAGCTTGCTCTCAGTGCGCGCGTCGTTCACAATTGATGGAAATGCTTGAAATTGCGGTCGATATGAGTTCAACTTTCTCAGATACCCGGCCGCAAATTCGGAGGTTGGCGTGAACAAGTCAGAGCTCGTCGATGCAGTTCACTCGGCGGCAGGTGGTGTCGACAAGAAGGACGTTGCATCCGTCGTCGACAGCCTCATCGAAGTCGTGCAGGGTGCAGTTGCGCGCGGCGACAAGGTCACGGTTCCCGGTTTCGGCGCTTGGTCGCGTACCCAGCGCGCGGCGCGCACGGGTCGCAACCCGCGCACCGGTGAGCCGGTTCAGATCGCGGCATCCAAGGGCGTGAAGTTCTCGGCCGGAGCCGGCTTCAAGTCCGCCGTGAACAAGTAGAGACGACCAGCGCAAGTTGCTGTTCGCTCTCTACCGACCTATCCCCGACGAAAGGTGGTGACCGTGCCTCCGGCGAAGAGACGTACAGCACGGAAATCAGCTAGGAAGACAGCACGGAAGCCGGCGAAGCGCCGTACAACGACGCGTCGCCGGACTGCACGTAAGTCGACGGCACGGAAGCCGGCGAAGCGGCGGCGCAAGGCTGCTGCGGCCAAGCCGGTCAAGCGCCGTCGTCGCAAGGCGACCACGGCGAAGAAGACCGCCAAGCGTCGGCCCGCCAAGCGGCGTCGTCGTAAGGCTGCCGGTGCCGCCAAGCCCGTGAAGCGCCGTCGGCGCAAGGCTGCCGCGGCCAAGCCGGCCAAGCGGCGTCGTCGCCGTAAGGCCGCGGGTGCGGCGAAGCCGGTCAAGCGCCGTCGGCGCAAGGCTGCTGGTACCGCGAAGCCCGTCAAGCGTCGTCGTCGCAAGGCTGCGGCGAGCAAGACGGCAAAGCGGCGTCCGGCGAAGAGGCGGGCCCGCCGATAACCGGCGAGTTCCACAGCTTCAGCAAAGGTGAGGAGGGGGCCTTCGGGCCCCCTT
>JBKPDG010000066.1:0-11840 GCA_046727755.1 Actinomycetota bacterium | reverse complement strand
TTCCTCCCGTACCTCACCCGATCGATGAGTCAGGGCGTGTACCGCATCCCCCGTATCGAGATGAACTCCAAGAGCGCGATCACGAACACGACACCGACCGCCGCGTACCGGGGCGCCGGCCGTCCCGAGGCCGCCGCGCTGCTCGAGCGCATCGTCGACATGGCCGCGGTGGAGTTGGGCAGGGATCCGGTCGATCTTCGGAGGCAGAACTTCCTCCGTCCCGAGGAGTTCCCGCTCACCACCGTCACCGGCGCCAACTACGACTCGGCGGATTACGCCAAAGCCCTCGACGAGGCGTGTCGCGTCGCGGGGTACGAGGAGTTGCGGCGCGACCAGGCGCAGCGGCGTGAGCGCGGCGACGTGAAGCAACTCGGGATTGGAACCTCCGTGTACACGGAGGTGACCGCGGGGGGCTTGTTCCAGGAGTTCGGCTCGGTCGAGGTGCACAACGACGGCACGGTCACGGCAACCGTGGGGACTTCACCGCACGGTCAGGGTCTCGAAACGGCCTTCAAGATGATCGTGGCCGAGCTGCTCGGCGTACCGATGGACGCTGTGAACGTCGTGCAGTCCGACACCGCGCTCGTCCCACGCGGGATGGGCACGATGGGATCGCGCTCCCTTCAGATCGGCGGCACCGCCATCTACAAGACGAGCGAGCTCGTCGTCGACAAGGCCAAGCGTCTGGCCGCGCACCTGCTCGAAGCGGATGTCGCCGACATCGTCGTGCACGAAGGCGAGGGTGTCGGCGCGGCCGGCGCTCCCGCGACCGCGCTCTCGTGGGCGGAGCTGGCGATGGCGGCCGGCGACCCGGCTCGGCGCCCGGCCGACTTCGAGGAGGGCCTGCGGGCCGAGCTCGACTTCAACCAGGGCGAAGCCACCTACCCCTTCGGCGCCCACATCGCGGTCGTGGAGGTCGACACCGAGACCGGGCGGGTCGAGCTGCTCCGCCACGTGGCCGTCGACGACTGCGGGCGGGTTCTCAATCCGCTCCTGGTGGCCGGGCAGCAGCACGGTGGCATCGCCCAGGGCGCGGCCCAGGCTCTCTACGAGTTCGTCCAGTTCGACGACGACGGGAACCCGCAGACCGCAAACCTCATGGACTACGCGATGCCGAGCGCGGCGGAGCTCCCGAGTTTCGAGGCCTCGAACACCGAGACGCCCACGCCGCTCAACCCGCTCGGCGCCAAGGGGATCGGGGAGTCCGGCACGATCGGATCGACGCCCGCGGTGCAGAACGCCGTCGTCGACGCGCTGTCGATCTATGGGATCCGCCACCTCGACATGCCGCTCACGTCGGAGCGGGTGTGGCGGGCCATCCGCGAGGCACGCGCCACCACCGGCTGAGACGGCATGGGCTTCGCGTCGCCGACGCTCCGGCTCACGGAGGACCAGTACCGCACGATCGTCGGGCACTGTTACGACGGCCTGCCGAACGAGGCGTGCGGATTGCTGGTCGGCCCGATGCCGAACGGCGAGCCCTCGGGCGCGGTCAGCGAGGTGCGGCCGTGCCGTAACGAGGCCGCCTCGGCGCTCACCTACCGGGTCGACGGGCGCGACCAGATCGCGGCGATGCGCGCGGCGGAAGCGCGTGGCGAGGAGATCGTCGGCTGCTGGCACAGCCACACGCATACGGACGCGTATCCCTCGCCCACGGACGTCGAGCAGGCGAAGTGGTATCCGGAGTGGATCTACGTCCTCGTGAGCCTGCGGGACGGTGAGCCGGTGCTGCGCGCGTACCGCATCCGCGATGACACGATCGCAGAGTGCCAGGTGGTCCTCGACCGCTGATCGGAATCCCGACCCGTCAGGTCGACTTGTACACTCGTGCCGCGGGGGCGGCGGCTTTGCCGACCGCCACCGCACGAGCCCGAGCCTGCGAGGGCGACAAGGAGTCCGAATGCCCGTCGAGGTCCGCCTGCCCACGCTGCTGCGCCCACACGCCGACGGGGCCGCATCGGTGTCCGCCACCGGCGCCACCGTGGGCGACGTGTTCGCCGATCTCAACGCCCGCTACCCGGGCCTGTCTGACCAGCTGGTCGACGAGTCGGGGAGCATCCACAAGTTCGTCAACGTGTACCGCAACGACGACGACGTCCGGTACCTCGACCAGCTCGACACCAAAGTGACCGACGGCGACGTCGTCTCCATCCTCCCCGCGGTCGCGGGCGGATAGGGCGGGGCCTGATGGCCGCGGCGACGGCGGCTTTGCCGACCGTTGGCGCAGGAGCCGGAGCTTGCGACGGCGACCAGTGACATGAGGTACGAGTCGATCCTCGACGTCGTCGGCAACACGCCTCTCGTCGGTGTCCACGCGCTGTCACCGAACCCGGCGGTGCGCATCTACGCCAAGCTCGAAGGTCAGAACCCCGGCGGTTCCATGAAGGACCGGATCGCGCTGCGGATGGTCGAAGCCGCCGAGCGCGAAGGGCTGTTGCAATCGGGCGACACGATTCTCGAGCCCTCGTCCGGCAACACGGGCATCGGGCTCGCTCTCGTCGCCCGCATGAAGGGCTACCGGCTGCGCGTCGTGCTCCCCGAGAACGTTTCGGAGGAGCGGCGGCAGATGCTCGAGATCTTCGGCGCCGAGGTGATCTCGTCGCCGGGCGAAGAGGGCAGCAATGGCGCGATCCGCCAGGCCGAGAAGCTCGCCGCCGAGGACCCGACGCTCGTGATGCTGTTCCAGTACGGGAACCCCGCCAACCCCGACGCCCATTACACGACGACGGGCCCGGAGATCCTGCGCGACTGCCCCGAGCTCGATGTGTTCGTTGCCGGGCTGGGGACGAGCGGCACGCTGATGGGCGTGGGCCGCTACCTGAAGGAGCAGAAGCCCGACGTACGCGTCGTCGCCGTCGAGCCCCCGGCGGGGGAGCTGGTCCAGGGCCTGCGCTCGCTCGAGGACGGATTCGTGCCGCCGATCTTCGACCCGGCGGTGCTCGACCGGAAGTTCATCGTGCGGCCGCGCGAGTCGATCGAATGGACGCGCCGCCTGCTCGACGAGTGCGGGATCTTCGCCGGCATCTCGTCGGGGGCGGTGATGGCCGGCGTCGACAAGATGGCGGCGACGATGGACGCGGGGACGATCGTCGCGCTCGTGCCCGACGGGGGATGGAAGTACCTCTCGTCCGGCGCGTGGACCGACGACCTCGACGTCGTCACCGAGCGGGCACGACGCATCAACTACTGGTAGCGAAGCGACGTTCGGTTGACAGTGTCTGATGTCACGCCTCGCCCCCATCACGACGCGTGTGAGGAAAGATGGTGGGCCAATGGCGACTGACGCCGACATCACGCGCGCCGCCGAGACGCTGCGGCGCGGAGGCCTGGTGGCGTTCCCGACCGAGACCGTCTACGGGCTCGGTGCCGACGCCGATGACGCCGCCGCGCTCGCCCGGTTGTACGCGGTCAAGGGTCGTCCCGGCGAGCACCCGGTCATCATCCATGTCGGGGAACCGGCACAGCTCGTCGATTGGGCGGCTGATGTTCCCGTGGCCGCCCGCCGTCTCGGCGACGCGTTGTGGCCGGGTCCGCTCACCATCGTCGTGCGGCGAGCGCCTCGCGTCCTCGACGCGGTGACCGGCGGCGGCGACACCGTGGGTGTGCGCGTGCCCGACCAACCCGTCGCGCTGGCGTTGCTGCACGAGTTCGGTAGCGGTATCGCCGCCCCGTCGGCGAACCGCTTCGGGCACGTGAGCCCGACGACCGCCGCAGATGTGCGCGCCGACCTCGGTGAGGATGTCGACGTCGTCCTCGACGGCGGGCCCTGCACGGTCGGCGTGGAGTCGACGATCGTCGACTGCACCGGCGACGAGCTCGTGATCCTGCGCCCCGGCGGCGTCGCCCGCGAGCGCGTCGAGGAGGTGTCCGGCCGGCGGGTGACCCAGCAGCGCGACGGGCTCGTGCGCGCACCGGGCACGCTCAAGTCGCACTACGCGCCAGAGGCGACGGTGCTCGTCGTCGACCGCGAGGATCTCCCCGGGCGTGTGACCGACCTCCTCGCCGCCGGCCGGCGCGTCGCGGTACTCGTGGCCGAGCCGGTCCCGGCCATCCCGCCCGACGCCATCGTGCTCGACGCGCCCGGCGACGCAGACGAATACGCGCACGTGCTGTACGCGCGGCTGCGCGAGGTCGATGGCCGCGGTGCGGACGTGCTGCTCGCCGTTCCTCCCCCCGACACCGGTGTCGGCGCCGCGGTGGGGGACCGGCTCCGGCGCGCCGCGGGCCGGGAGTAACGATGCGCGAGCGACCGATCGGCGTCATCGACTCCGGCCTCGGTGGGCTCACGGTGCTGCGGGCCCTCATCGACCTGCTCCCCGACGAGCCCGTCGTGTACTTCGGGGACACCGGACGCTTTCCGTACGGACCCAAGCCCGACCGCGAGGTCATCAAGTACGCGTTCGAGATGGCCGACTTGCTGTCCGACCACGATGCGAAGACGCTCGTCGTCGCGTGCAACCGCGTGTCGTCGGTCGCGTTGGAGGCCCTGCGTCGCGAGTGCGACATACCCGTCATCGGCGTGATCGAGCCGGCGCTGCGCGCCGCGATCAAGGTGACCCAGACCCGACGCGTCGGCGTGATCGGTACCGTCGGCACGATCGCCTCCGGCGCGTACCAGCGCGCCGCCGACACCAGCGGCGCCGGCATCGAGCTCACGTGCGCGGCGTGCCCCGGCTTCGCCGAGTTCGTCGAGGCCGGTGATGTCGACTCCCAGGAGGTGCACGTGCTGGCCGAGCGTCTGCTCGCGCCGGTGCGCGCCGCCGGCGTCGACACGCTCGTCCTCGGTTGCACCCACTATCCGCTGCTCGCCCGGACGATCGCCGACGTGATGGGGCGTGGCGTCGTGCTCGTGTCGAGCGCCGACGAGACCGCCTTCGAGACCCGCGCGCTGCTCGGCGAGGCGGGTCACGCCCGCCGGCCGGGAAGCGAGCCGCCGCGCCGGGTGTTCGTCACCAGCGGAGACCTCGCGACGTTCCGCACCCTCGGGGCGCGGTTCCTGGGCCCGGAGGTCGAGACCGTGGAGGCGTGGGAGTGGAGCTGACGGTGCTCGGATGCTCGGGGTCGTACGGCGCGCCGCCGTTCGGCGCCTGCAGCGGCTATCTCGTCCGGGGTGGTGGGGCGGCGATCTGGGTCGACTGCGGCAACGGCACACTCCCGCACCTGCAGCAGCACGCCCGGATCGAGGACCTCGGCGCCGTCGTCCTCACCCACCAGCACCCCGACCACTGCGTCGACATCTACGGTCTGCACGTGCTGATGCGGTACGGACTCGAGCGCTCCGGGCTCCCGGTCTTCGCGCCGGAGGGCCTCGAAGAGCGGCTCGGCGGGCTCGTCGACGACTGGGGCGACACGTTCGACTGGAAGGTCGTGGGCGACGGCGACGGTGTGGAGCTCGCCGACCTCGCGCTGCGCTTCTCCCGCACCGACCACCCGCCGCCGACGTATGCGGTCGAGGTGAGCGCGGACGGCAAGCGTTTCGTGTACACGGCCGACACCGGGCCGGGCTGGACCGTCGGCGCGTTCGGCGCCGGCGCCGACCTCGTGCTTTCCGAGGCGACGTACCAGGAGGGCCGCAAGGGCGTGCCGTGGCACCTGACCGCGCACGAGGCGGGCCGTGCCGCCCGCGAAGCGGGCGCGTCCCGGCTGATCCTCACGCACCTGTGGCCCGACGTCGACGGGGTCGTGTCGGTCAAGGAAGGCACCGAAGCGTTCGGCGAGCCGGTCACACTGGCGACGCCGCATCTCGTCACGCGCGTGTAGCGGGGGAGCAGCTGACAATGGGCATTCGCAAGGACGGGCGCGAGCCCGACGAGCTGCGGCCGGTGCTGTTCGTACGCGACTTCACCGAGTTCGCGACCGGCTCGGTGCTGGTCGACTTCGGCAGTACTCGGGTGTTGTGCACGGCTTCGCTGGAGGATCGCGTCCCGCCATGGCTGCGCGGCACGGGACGCGGTTGGGTGACGGCCGAGTACTCGATGCTCCCCGGATCGACCCTCGAGCGTTCGGATCGGGAAGCCGCCCGCGGCCGCCAGTCCGGACGCACCCAGGAGATCCAGCGCCTCATCGGGCGGTCGCTGCGCGCGGTCACCGATCTCGAGATGATCCCCGAAACGCAGATCACAGTGGACTGTGACGTGCTCCAAGCCGACGGCGGCACACGCACGGCCGCCATCTGTGGCGGCTACGTCGCCTTACACGACGCGTTCTCCCGCATGGTGGCGGCGGGCACGATCCCCACCCATCCCATCACAGACGCGTGCGCCGCGATTTCCGTCGGCGTGGTCGACGCGCTCCCGCACCTCGACCTCGACTACTCCGAGGACGTGCGCGCCGAAGTCGACATGAACGTGGTCATGACGGGCGCCGGCCGCTTCATCGAGGTGCAGGGGACCGCCGAGGGCAATCCCTTCTCGCGCTCGGAGCTCGACGCGCTGCTGGCCCTGGCGGAGAAGGGGATCACGGAGATCTTCGAGCTTCAGCGGGCCACGCTGGCCGAGCCGCCGGCGCCGCGCGTCTCGTGACGACGTTCGTTCTCGCCACCGCCAATCCCGACAAGGCTCGCGAGATCGTCGAGGTGCTCACGGAGGAGGCGCCGGCGCTCGAGCTCGTCGCGCGACCGCCGGAGATTCCTGACGTCGACGAGGTCGGTGAGACCCTGGAGGACAACGCACGCATCAAGGCCGTCGCGCTCTGCGCGGCGACAGCCTTGCCCGCCGTGGCCGATGACACGGGGCTGCACGTCGACGCCCTCGGCGGAGCGCCCGGCGTGCACACCGCGCGGTACGCCGGCGGGAGCGCGACCCATGCCGACAACGTGGCGAAGCTGCTCGCCGAGCTCGACTCGCTACCGCTCGAGCAACGCGGGGCGCGGTTCGCGACGGTGGCCGTCGCGCGTTGGCCTGACGGCCTCGAAGTCGCGGCGCTCGGCGAGGTAGAAGGCGTGATCACGACTGCGGCCCGCGGCGACGGCGGGTTCGGGTACGACCCGGTGTTCGTGCCGCTCGAGGGTGACGGCCGTACGTTCGCGGAGATGGCCGCCGAGGAGAAGCACGCGCTCTCGCATCGCGCCCGCGCGTTCCGCACACTCGCCCAGGGGGTACGGGTCATCCAGCAGACCGAGGGACGATAGCGATGGCCGTCATCGACATCGCCGGGTTCGTGGCCGATCTCAAGGACCATGCCGTCGAGCACGGCTTCCACGTGCACGACGAGCGGCACTTCGTCGAGAGCTACTCGCTGCGCCAGACCTGGGAGGTCGACATGCACCCCGAAGAAGGGTGCGAGGGTCCCGTCGACCTGTACCTGTCGCTCGAGGTCGATCCGCGTGTGCTCCTCGGTTTCGAGGACGCCGTGATGGGGCGACCCGAGAGCGACGACCCGCCCGACGACTACCACTTCCCGGTGAACTTCACCTGGGCGCTCCCGCCTTTGCCGCACGGGCCCGACCTGCTCCTGCTCGCGACCGAGCTCGCGGGGTTGGGGGGACCGGACCTGCCGCTCGAGGTGTCGGCGATCGACTCGATCCCGGCTGCCACCGACGCCCCCGAGCGGTCGCTGCGCATCGTCGCCCACCAGCGCGTGTCGCTGCTGCACATCCGGGACGGCGACGCCGTCTCGTGTGACGTGCTCGAAAACTGTCTCGCGGTGAGCCGCTATCTGCTCGAGGGCGCGCCCGACTGGCTGTCCTGAGAGCGCGCTGGGAGTCGCGCCGGACGGCGTCGAATCCGCGAGACCCTCCGGTACATTGAGGGTCATGCCCATGCGGACCGACTGCCGCCACTACGAGAGCCGCACCTACCCGAGCGGGGAGACCGTCCGGAAGTGCCGTCTCGACCTGGCGCCGGACGCCCCGTGGCGCTGCCCCGACGACTGCCCCGCGTTCGAGAAGCGCCGTTGGGACGCGGGATGGCAGTACGGCAGCCTCGGCGCGGCAACCAAAGCGCCGGAGCCCCGGCCGGAGCCCGAGGGCGAAGACGTGGCCGCCCTGCTCGACGCGGCCGAGGACATCGTCAACACCGCTGCACCGGACGTCCTGTCCGACTTCGAGAAGAAGAGCCGCAAGCGGGGTCTTTTCCGCCGTAAGAAGAAGAAGTAGCGCGGCAGCGACCGTCTAGCGTGCCGATATGGCGCTGCACCTGCACAGCATCACGTTCGACGCCGCCGACCCGCAGGCGCTGGCGGGCTTCTGGGCCGGCGTCACCGGCTACCGAGCGGAGACGGCGAACGAGTTCGTCGCCATCCTGAGCGGCGACGGATCCGTCGGGCCGGGCCTGATGTTCATCAAGGTCCCCGAGGGCAAGACGGCCAAGAACCGCATGCACGTCGATCTCGGCTCCCCGGACCTGGAAGGGGAGACACAGCGCGTGCTCGGGCTCGGCGCCGAGCTCGTCGGGCGCTACGACGAATACGGCGTGACGTGGGCGAGCTTCCGTGATCCCGAAGGCAACGAATTCTGCATCGGGCTCCACGAGCCGCCGCAGCACTGACCGCGCGGGAGTCGTGCGAGCGGAGGGACTCGAACCCCCAAGCCCCGAAGGGCAACAGGTCCTAAGCCTGTCGCGTATGCCAGTTCCGCCACGCTCGCGCCCCTCGAGTTTCCCACGCCGCACGCCGCGCTAGCGTGCGGAAAGACAAGGAGGGGGAATGGGGAAGCAGGTTCCGATCGTCGACTACCTCGTGCTCGACGACGGCGGGCCGCACCTCGTCGCCAACCGGTGCGACGCGTGCGGGGCGCTGTACTTCGACCGTCGCAACGCCTGCGCCAAGTGCAGCGGCCGGTCGTTCTCGAAGCAGCGACTCGCCGACGGCGGGAAGGTGCGCAGCTTCACGATCGTGCACCGGGCGGCGCCGGGGGTCCCCACACCGTATGTGTCGGCGATCGTCGACCTGTCCGGTGGCGGCGTGGTGAAGGCCAACCTGCTGAACGTGGAGCCCAGCCCCGACCACGTGCGCTTCGGTATGGACGTCCGGCTGACGACCACCGTCGCCGGCGTCGACGACGAGGGCACCGAGGCCATCCAGTTCGGCTACGAGCCGGCCTGAAGAAGAGAAGGAGCACGCGATGGCTGAGCGCGACGTCTGGATCCTGGGCGCGTCGATGACGAAGTTCGGGCGTTATCCAGACAAGGACCTCATCGACCTCGGCGCGGAGGCGGCGCTCGGCGCCCTCGACGACGCGGGCGTCTCGATGGCCGACATGGACGTCATGGGCGCGGGGAACCTCATGGAGGCGTCCAGCGGCGTCGGGCAGCGCATCCAGAAGCAGGTCGGCCAGAACGGCGTCCCCGTCTACAACGTCGCCAACGCCTGCGCGACCGGCGCCACCGCGATCCGTTGCGTGTACATGGCGATCAAGTCGGGTGAAGCCGAGACCGGCATCGCCGTCGGCCTCGAGAAGATGGGCAAGGCCGGGCTCCTCGGCGGCGCGCCCCGCTCCGACAAGAACGTGTTCGAGCCCTCGGGCCGGTATGGCTCGGTGATGAGCGTCGAGGGGCGCATCGGCACCACGCTCATGCCCGGCGTGTTCGCGCAGGCGGGCATGGAGTACGCCAACGAGCACGACGGCGTGGGATTCGAGCAGTTCGCCAAGGTCGCCGAGAAGAACCACGCCCACTCCACGCTCAACCCCCTCGCGCAGTACCAGAAGCAGTTCTCGCTCGACGAGGTCATGGACGCCGAGATGATGGCGTACCCGAACACGTTGCTGATGTGCTGCCCGACGGGCGACGGGAGCGCGGCGCTGGTGCTCGTCTCGGAGGAGAAGCTGGCGACGCTCTCCGACGAGCAGCGCAAGCGAGCGGTGAAGATCTCGGCGTCGGTGATGACGTCGGACCCGTGGACCGAGACCGACCAGGTCCAACCGGACGTGAACACGCTCACACGCGATGCCGCCAACCAGGCATACGAGACTTCCGGCGTCGACCCGGCCGATATCGACCTGGTCGAGCTGCACGACTGCTTCGCCACCGCCGAGCTCATCCACTACGACAATCTCGGGCTGTGCAAGCCGGGCGAGGCGGGCAAGTTCATCGACGAGCGCGGCCCGTGGCGCGACGGCGAGACTCCCGTCAACGTGTCGGGCGGCCTCATCTCCAAGGGCCACCCTCTCGGTGCGACCGGCGTCGCCAACCTGTACGAGGTCGCGACGCACCTACGGGGCGAGGCCGGCGATCGCCAGATCGATGACGCCAAAGTCGGCCTGACCCACGTCATCGGCCTCGGCTCCGCGTGCGCGGTGCACGTCCTCGAGAAGGCGACGGTCTAGGGTTTCGACCCATGCTCCAGCCCGGCACCGAAGCCCCGGACTTCACGCGCCCGGATCAGGAAGGCAATCCGGTCACGCTGTCGGACCTGCGCGGCCGTTGGGTGCTGCTGTGGTGGTACCCGATGGCCGACACCCCCGGTTGAACGATCGAGGGAAAGGGCCTGCGTGATCAGGCCGCCGACTACGAGAGCATGAGCTGCGAGATCCTCGGGATCAGCTTCGACGCCCCCGAGGCGAACAAGGCGTTCCGCGAGAAGCACGACTTCCCGTTCCGGTTGCTGTCCGACTACGACGAGCAAGTCGGCGTGAAGTACGAGACCCGCGACCCGGGTACCGACAAGGTCAGCTTCTCGAAGCGGTACAGCTATCTCATCGATCCCGAAGGCGTGATCCGCAAGTCGTACGAGGTCTCGGACATCCCGGTCCATCCCGCCGAGGTGCTCGCCGACCTGTACGAGCTGCAGAACGCCTGACCGGCGTGGCGCGGCGCGTCCCACCTGACGGTTCTTGCCGGCGTTTCCTCAAATCGCGGTCCACCCGCCGTCGACGCACAGCACCGGCCCGGTCACGAATGTGCTGGCGTCGCCGGCGAGGAACAACAGCGCACCGTCGAGCTCGTGCTCGTCGCCGGCGCGTCCCATCGGCGTGCGGCTCCGTATCCAGCGCTCGGATCGCTCGTCGCCGAACATGCGTCCCTCGGTCATCTCGGTCCGGAACCAGCCCGGGGCCAGCGTGTTGACGCGCACGCCCTGGCGGGCCCACTGAGCGGCGAGCTCGCGCGTGAGGTTGACGAGACCGCCCTTCGACGCCGCGTAGCTGGCCATCGGAATCTGGCCCACCCCGACCAGGCCCCACAACGACGCGACGTTCACGACCGCCCCGGCCCGGCCGGCGTCGACCATCGACCGCGCGCAGAGCTGCGCGAGCGCGAAGGGTGCCACCAGGTTCACCTCGAGGACGTCCCGGAAGGAGTCGGCGGGCTCCTCCATCGCCGGGAACAGCGCGTCCTTCCCGGCGTTGTTCACGAGCACGTCCACCGCGCCGTAGTGATCGAGTGTCGCCTCGACCAGGGCGCGCGGTGCGTCCGGGTCGGAGAGGTCGCACGGGACGGGAAGCGCGTCGGCGAGCTCGCCGGCGAGCTTCTCGAGCCGCTCGCGCCGGCGGGCCGCCAGCACGACCCGCGCGCCGGCGCCGTCGAGCACACGCGCGAAGCGCTCGCCGAGCCCGGAGCTTGCGCCGGTGACGATCGCGACGCGCCCGTCGAGGCGGAAACCGGCGAGCGGATCGAGCTGAGGCACGCCGGCAGCGTACTTTTGCGCCATGAAGCAGCCGCTCTTGCCGCCCCGCCTCGACGAGAGGGACGAGGCCGCCATCGCCGCCTTCCGTGCCGAATACGGGCAGCTCCGGCTGACGCCGGTCGTCGTGGTCATCGCCGCCTACGAGGAGGAGGCGTCGATCGGAGGAGTCCTGGACGAGCTGCCGGCCGAGGCCTGTGGTCTGCCGGTGAGCTGCATCGTCGTTGTCGACGGCGATACCGATCGAACCTCGGCGGTGGCCCGTGACCGCGGAGCGTACG
>JBKPDG010000065.1:0-3957 GCA_046727755.1 Actinomycetota bacterium | reverse complement strand
GGGGAAGTCGGTCGGGCGCCCGTTCGTCGTGCTGAACGACGCCGACGCCGCCGGGCTCGCGGAGATGCGCTTCGGCGCCGGCCGCAACAAGCAGGGCGTCGTGATGATGGTGACGCTCGGTACCGGCATCGGCACCGCCTTGTTCGTCGACGGCACTCTCGTGCCCAACACCGAGCTCGGCCACCTCGAGCTGCGCGGCAAGGAGGCCGAGAAGCGCGCGTCCGAGGTCGTCCGTGAGGACAAGAAGCTCAGCTGGAAGAAGTGGGGCGGGCGCGTCGACGAGTACCTGCGTCACCTCGAGATGCTGTTCTCACCCGACCTGTTTGTCATCGGCGGCGGCATCAGCAAGAAGGCGACGAAGTTCTTCGGCTACCTGAAGACCCGCGCGCCGATCGTGCCCGCGCAACTGCTGAACGAGGCCGGGATCGTCGGCGCCGCCGTCGCGGCGGTCGAAGCGAAGTAGTCGCCTTCAGACCAACTGCGCGAGTTCGGGCAGCACCGTACCGAGCTGGTCGTTGAACACGGCGGCGGCGACGCGGTCGAAGGGCGTCTCCTGCGCGTTCATCACCACGAGGCGCGCCCCGGCGTCGAGGGCGAACTCCGGGAGCGCGGCGGCCGGATACACCGTGAGCGACGTGCCGACGGCGAGGAAGAGGTCGCAGTCCTGCGCGGCGCGCCGGGCGCGCTCGAGGTCGGCCGGCACCAGGTTCTCCCCGAACGAGATCGTCGCCGACTTGAGGATCCCGCCGCAGCCGAGGCAGCGGGGGTCGTCCTCACCCGCCCGGACCCGTTCCAGCGCCTCCTCCATCGCGGCGCGGTACGTGCACGACAGGCACTTCACCTCGTGCACGTTCCCGTGGATCTCGATAACCCGCTCGGGACTGGTGCCGGCGGCCTGGTGCAGCCCGTCGACGTTCTGGGTGACCAGCGTGTGGAGCGCCGCCTTGCGCTCGAGCTCGGCCAGCGCTCTGTGCCCGGCGTTCGGCTCGGCCTGCCACATCTCGCTGCGCACCCGGTTCTGCCACGCCTTCTTCCGGATCTCCGGGTCCGAGACGTAGTACTGGAGCGTGGCCGTCTTCTCGGCATCCGGGTTCTTCGTCCATACGCCTTGCGGGCCGCGGAAGTCGGGGATGCCGGACTCGGTCGAGATCCCGGCGCCGGTCAGCACGACGATGGCGCGCGCGTCGCGGGTCCAGCTCGCGACGGTCTCGAGCTCGGTGCTGACGGCCACACGGGCAGGCTATGCCGCCGTCTCGGGGGTCGACGTCGCGGCAGCGTTCATCGCGTCACGGTGGCGTTGGTACGCCCATCGGGCCGCGTCGTGGCACACCGACGGGTGGAAGCCGGTGGCGAACAGGACCCGTTCGACGTGGTCGGGGTCGTCGCCTTGCTCGAGAAGCGTGAAGGCGACCTGCCGCGCTCGGCGTCGCGCGGTGGCGAGCGGCGGCTCGGCGAGCTTCGCTTCCGCCCACTCGGCGTGCGCGACCTGCAGGCTCGCCGGCAAGCGGCGCACGTGGCGGCGGTTGATCGGGGGCAGATTGCGACGGACAGCAACCGTGCCCCGCCCGTCGTCGCACGCGAGGTCGAACTGCGACAGGCGCGTGAGCGTGCGGACGATCGGCGAGCTGTTGCCGTCGCGCTGACCGAGACCGAGCGCCTGCGACGTGTCGGCGACCGGCAGCTCGAGGCCGGCGGGCGACTCGTCGAACCGGTTTGCGAGGTGGCGGAGCAGGAGCACCGCCGTCGGGCCGAGCGTCGGGAGCCAGAACCTCTCGACGTACAGCGAGCGGGGATCGTGCCCCAGCGTGTCGAGCAACGGATCGGGCCAAGGCGTGATCGTGAGCGAGGCGGGCATCGGTTCCTCCCGGCGAGGCAACGAGGGGCCGGGGAAGTGAAGGTGTCTCAGATTGTAAAGACTTGCCTCAACCTCGTCAACTGCCGCCGCATCCCAGGAGCAACGAAAAGCTCGAGGCATGGTCACCATCGAGGACGTTCGCGCGCTGGCCTCCGGGCTACCGCGGTCCTACGAAGCGCTGGTCGGGGATCGCGTCAAGTTTCGCGTCGGGAGAATCGTGTACCTCGCGTTCTCGCGCGACGAGTCGGTGATGGGCTTTGCGTTCCCGAAGGAGGAGCGCGACGCGCTCGTTGCGTCCGAGCCCGCCAAGTTCCTGATGCCGCGCCCGTCAGAGCTCCGATACAACTGGGTGCAGGTACGGCTCGACGCGCTCGGTCGGAGCGAGATGCGCGAGCTCGTCCTCGACGCGTGGCAGATGGTCGTGCCGAAGAGCGTCGCCGCGGACTACTTCGGTTTGGGGCCCGCGCCGGGCTGAGCGGGGCGGAAGGCGTCGAGAATCTGGCGGGCGGCAGCCCTCGGGGGAGCTTTCGCACCTACTCTCTTTTCCGTGATCTACGCGGGGATGCCCGACGTCTTCTCGCCTTGCTGGTGTGTCGAGGTCGAGCCGACCGGTGACGATGCGAGCTCGAATCGCTCACGTGTCGTCTGGCTCAGCTGCGCGGCGAGGATCCCTGCTCGTGCGTCTGGAAGGCGTCGAGCACCTGGCGGGCGGCGGCGGCGGGCGGGAGCTCGCCGGCGGTGACGGCGGCTTCCAGACGGTCGGCGAGGGCCGACACGCGTTCGTCGTGGCGGAGGGCTTCCATCAGGCTCTCCGATACCTCGGACCACATCCACTCCCGAGCCTGCTCGGCGCGGCGGCGGTCCAGCTCGCCGGTCGCGTCGAGCGTGGAGCGGAACTCCTCGACCGTCGACCACAGCTCGTCGATGCCCCTGCCCTCCAACGACGAGACGAGCACGACGCGGGGTGTCCACGCCGCCGTCTTCGAGCGAACGAGCCGCAGCGCGCTCCCGTAGTCGGTGGCGGTCGTCTTGGCCGCGGGCGCGAGCTCGCCGTCGTTCTTGTTCACGACCACGACATCGGCGAGCTCGATGATCCCGCGCTTGATGCCCTGGAGCTCGTCCCCGGCGCCCGGCGCGACCAGGACCGCGAACAGGTCCACCATCCCCGCCACCGCGACCTCGGACTGGCCGACGCCGACGGTCTCGACCATGACGACGTCGAAGCCGGCCGCTTCGCACAGCAGCATCGCCTCGCGGGTTCGGCGGGCGACGCCGCCGAGCGTGCCGGCGGCCGGTGAGGGTCGCACGAACGCGGCGTCGGAGCGCGTGAGCTCTCCCATGCGGGTCTTGTCGCCGAGGATCGAGCCGCCGGTGCGCGTGCTCGACGGGTCGACGGCGAGGACCGCGACGCGGTGGCCCTGCTCGATCAGCCGCAGCCCGAACGTCTCGATGAACGTCGACTTGCCGGAGCCGGGCGCGCCCGAGATGCCGATCCGGATCGCGCCGCCCGTGCGGGGGAGCACCTCGGTGAGCAGCGCGGCGGCTTCGTCGCGGTGATCGGCGCGGGTCGACTCGACCGTCGTGATCCCCCGCGCCAGCGCGCGCCGGTCCCCTTCGAGCACCTGCTTGGCGAGCTCGCTCACGATCTAGATGCGTGCGTGACCCGGACTATTTCCGGGTGAGGAACGCATCATGCGCGCTTGCGCTGCCGCAGGAGGTCGAGGATCTCGGCGGCGGCGAGGGGGATGTTCGTGCCGGGGCCGTAGATGGCGGCGACGCCGGCGTCGAGCAGGAAGTCGTAGTCGCCGGGCGGGATCACGCCGCCGCAGACGACGAGGATGTCGTCGCCGCCCTGCTTGCGCAGCTCCTGGACCAGCTCGGGTACGAGCGTCTTGTGCCCGGCGGCCTGGCTCGAGACCCCCACGACGTGCACGTCGTTCTCGATCGCGTCGCGGGCCGCCTCCTCCGGGGTCTGGAACAAGGGGCCGACGTCGACGTCGAAGCCGATGTCGGCGAACGCCGTCGCGATCACCTTGGCGCCCCGGTCGTGGCCGTCCTGGCCCATCTTCACGACGAGCATGCGGGGCCGGCGTCCCTCGACC
>JBKPDG010000064.1:0-12682 GCA_046727755.1 Actinomycetota bacterium | reverse complement strand
CGACGGAAGGCCTCGCCCCGCGTCCAGGCGGCCCGCTCGCGGCGCTCAGCCTCCGGGATGGCTTGCGCCAGCAGGTCGTCGACCTCATGGCGCTCGTGCGAGCGATCGGACGTGGCCTCGACGTGGACGGCGATGGTGCCGCCGACACGGGACGCGGACCGATCACCTACGCAGGCCACTCGCTCGGCGGGATCTACGGCACGATCTTCCTCGCCGTCGAGTCGCGCGCGCGGGTCGGCGTCCTGGTCGTCCCGGGCGGGCCCGTGCCCGAGATCGCGCGGCTCTCTCCCGTGTTCCGGCCGCTCGTGCGCGACGCGCTCGGGCGCCGGAGCCCCTCGCTCCTGAACCTGCCCGACGACTTCCGGGAGGATCAGCCGCTCCGCGGTGACGCGCCCGTCGTGGCGCCCGCCCCGGGCGCGCTCGCGATCCAGGAGTACCTGGCCCGCGTTGAATGGCTCGGCCGGCGGGCCGACCCCCTCGCCTATGCGCGCCACCTCCGGCAATCTCCGCTTCCCGGGCTCGAGCCGTCCCGCGTGCTCCTCCAGTTCGCGCTGGGGGATCCCGTGGTGCCGAATCCGACGACGGCGGCGCTCGTCAGGGCGGGTGAGCTGGGCGACCGCACGGTGGTGATGCGAACCGACCGCGTCGCCCGCGCGGCCGGCGCCGAGTGGTGGGACCCGCACGGGTTCCTGCTCGCGGTGCACGCCCCGGGCCTGATCGGCCGCCTGGCGCAAGTGGCCCAGGAGCAGCTCGCCCGCTTCCTGCGCGACGACGGCGAGGCCGTCTGGACCCCGACCGGGGTCTCGGCCGCCGGCCCGGACGACCATTTCCTCGAGGGCCTGGCCGCGGCGCGGTGACCCCGCGCGGCGGCCGGTGCCCGAGGCGATGTTGAAGGCACCCTGGGCAGTGTTTACAATGTCCGCATCTAGCGAGCCCCGTGCGCGGCTCCGCCGACGCACACAGTGACCCCCGACCCAGAGAGGGCCCCATGAGAGTCCTGAGGATCGTGCCGGAGCGGTGCACCGGTTGCCTCCGGTGCGAGCTGGCGTGCTCGTACGCGCAGACGGGCACCTTCCAGCCGGCCAAGTCCGTGATCCGCGTGTCGCCCTTCGAGGGGCACACGAGCTACGCGCCGTACACGTGCTTCCAGTGCGCCGAGGGTTGGTGCATGACCGCATGCCCGGTCGGCGCGATCGTCATCTCCCCGGTCGGCGCGAAGGTCGTCGTCGACGACCAGTGCGTCGGGTGCAAGCTCTGCACGATCGCCTGCCCGTACGGGACGATCTTCTACAACCCCGAGACGCAGAAGGCGTTCAAGTGCAACCTCTGCGGCGGCGACCCGGCGTGCGCCCACGCGTGCCCGACAGAGGCCATCCTCTACGAGGAGGCCGAGACGGCCGACTGGCTGGGTGACTTCGCGGCCGCGCGAGCCGCCGGCACGCTGATGACGATCGCCGGAAACGGGAGGCACTGATGGCGGCGCGCCACGTCATCGTCGGAGGCGGCACCGCCGGCCACAACGCGATCAACACGATCCGGCAGGAGGAAGGGGAGCGCTCGGAGATCGTGCTGGTCTCGGCCGAACGGCCCTACTCGCGCATGGTCCTCCCGTACTACCTCGGCCGGACCATCGCCGAGTCCCACGTCTTCACGGCCACTCCCGCGAAGCTCGGCCGGCTCGGCGTGGCGACGCACATCGGGCGCCAGGCGACCGGGCTGGACGCCAAGGCGGGCAAGCTCACGCTCGACGACGGCACGGCCATCGAGTACGACGACCTCCTGGTTGCGACCGGATCGTCCGCCGTACGGGCGCCGGTCCCTGGCGCGGACGGCCCCGGAGTCCACAGCTTCTGGACGCTCGCGGAGGCCCGCGGCGTGGTCGCCGAGATCGAGCCGGGCAGCCACGTGGTGATGGTGGGCGCCGGCTTCATCGCCTTCACCATCCTCAACTCGATCCTCGCGCTCGGCGCGCGGCTGACGATCGTCGAGATCGCGCCGCAGATCCTGCCGCGCATGATCGACCGGCAGGGGGCATCGCTCGTCGACGCCTGGCTCCGGAAGCACGGCGTCGAGATCCGCACCGGCGCCACGCTGACCGCGGTGGAGCAGCACGCCGGCCGGCGGCGCCTCCGCTTCAAGGACGGCGCGGACGTCGACGCCGACGTCGTGATCATGGCGACGGGCATCCGCACGAACCTCGGGTGGCTGGAGGGCTCGGGCGTCCGCGTGAACCGCGGCGTGGTCGTGGACGACCACCTCCGGTCGAGCGTGCCGAACGTGTACGCCGCCGGCGACGTGGCCGAGGGGCGGGACCTCGTGACCGGGCTGCCCGACGTCCACGCCATCGAGCCCACGGCCATGGAGCACGGCCGGGTGGTGGGGGCCAACATGGCCGGCCGCGACGTCGCGTACCGCGGCAGCCTCCTCATGAACATCGTGGAGGTTTGCCACCTGGACGTGGCGAGCTTCGGGCGCTGGGACGATCCGGAGGCCGAGGTCATGCTGGCGGTCGACCCGGACCGACCCTCGTACCGGAAGCTGCTCTGGCACGGCGACCGGCTGACGGGCGCGATGATCCTCGGCCCCTCCGGCGACATCTGGACGACGAACGACGTGGGGATGCTGAAGGGCTTGGTCCAGTCCGGCGTTCCGCTCGGGCCGTGGAAGGAAGAGCTGCGGCGGAACCCCTTCGACGTCAAGCGTGCCTACGTCGCTTCGCACACGACCCGGCGGCTCCTGCCCGAGACGGTCCTCGGCCGGCCGGCGCCCGCGCCCGCGGTGCTCTGGAGCTAGGGGACGCTCAGGCCCGCGTCCCGCGGACGGGAGAGTGAAATGTCGGGTCGGCAAAGTTTGACCCCAGGAGACGGCGCATGACGCAGGCAGCGACGGTGGTGGCGAAGGGGGCGGCGGTCCCGAGGGCCGACCTCCCGGGCGGATACGCCGGGCAGCTCCTCCGGGTGGACCTCTCGGCCGGTCGGGCCTGGGGCGAGCCCTGGTCCCCCGCCGACATGTGGACGTACCTCGGCGGCGCCGGGCTCGGCGCGAAGATCCTCTGGGACGAGGTGCCGGCCGAGGTCAACTGGGACGATCCGGGAAACCGCCTCGTGCTGGGCACCGGCCCGCTGGCGGGCCTGCCGGTCTGGGGGACGGGCGGCCTCACGGTCGTCACGCGGGGCGCGATGACGAACGGCGGTACTTCGACCCAGGCCAACGGCTTCTTCGGCGCCAACCTGAAGTACTGCGGCTACGACGCCATCGTGGTCCAGGGCCAGGCGCCGGAGTGGACGTACCTCCTGGTCCGCGACGACCGGGTCGAGCTCCGCGACGCCCGGCACCTCGTCGGCAAGGACACCTGGGAGACGCAGGACGCGCTGAACGGAGAGCTCGGTCTCTCAGGCCACATGCTGAGCGTGTACTCGATCGGACCCGCCGGCGAGAATCTGGTCCGCTTCGCGGCGATCCAGGGCGACTACGGCCACGTCGCCTCCAAGAACGGCGTGGGCGCCGTCATGGGGAAGAAGCGGCTCAAGGCCGTGGCGATCGTCCGGGGCGGCGCCGCCCTCCGGGCGGCCGACCCGCGCGGGCTCATCGCGGCCGCCGACGACATCGCCAACGACCTCCGCACGAACCCCGCGGCCAAGACGCTCTACGAGTACGGCACCTTGCCGGGGGTCGTGAACCTGCTCGGCCTCGGCGCGCTCCCGATCAAGAACTACACGACGAACGTCGCCCTCCCCGGCGTCGACATGAAGCAGTGGGAGGCGCCGGCGCTCCGGCAGGGGTTCGACCACCGCGGCCACCAGTGCAGCGCCTGCGGGATGCACCACTGTCACATGCAGGTGCTGCCGCGCGGCAAGCACAAGGGCGAGATCGTCGACGAGCCGGAGTACGAGGGCTGGTCCGGGGCCGGCTGGACGATCGGGTGCACCGACCCGGTGGCCGTCTCCTGGCTCAACACGCAGATCGACCGGGCCTGCGTCGACGTCAACGAGTTCGGATGGCTCTGCGGCTGGGTAATGGAGTGCCAGGAGAAGGGCTACATCACCGAGAAGCAGCTCGGGTTCCGGCTCGCCTGGGGCGACGCCGAGAGCGCGGCACGGCTGCTCTGGATGCTGAGCCGACGCGAGGGGTTCGGCGACGTCCTGGCCGAGGGCACGAAGCTCGCCGCCGAGCGCCTCGGCGGCGGCGCGGCGGAGTGCGCGATCTACACGGGCAAGAACGCCTCGCCTCGCGGCCACGATCACCGCGGGCGCTGGGAGGAGATGCTCGACACCTGTACCGGCTCGACGGGCACCCTCGAGACGGGGCCGGCGGTGTTCCCGGCCGAGCTGGGGCTGCCCGCCCGCATCAACCCGTTCGACCCCGAGCAGGTGGCGCGCCAGGTCGCCGGGCTCAACGGGCGCCGCAACTTCGAGGACTCGCTCGGCGCGTGCATCTTCACGACGCGGACGTACCTCGAGAATCTGACCCGCACCCTGTCGGCGGCGACCGGCTGGGAGTACTCACGCGACGAGGCCATGCGCTTCGGCCGGCGGATCGCCGCGATCTTCCGCGCCTTCAATCTCCGATGCGGCATCGGCGGCGAGCTCGAGCGGCCGTCCAAGCGTTACGGGTCGACACCGGTCGACGGTCCCGCCAAGGGACAGTCGATCGAGAAGCACTGGGAGCGCATGCTAGACCTCTGGTACGAGGGCATGGGATACGACCGCGCGAGCGGCCGGCCGACCCCCGAGACGCTCCGGGCCGTCGGCCTCGAGTGGATGGTGCCGGCCGTGTGGGGCGAACGTAAATGAAGGCGCGTCGGCGGCACCAGGTGGTGACGGCGTGAGCCAGGCTCGTCCGCCCATCGAGGCTGCGGCCGAGCCGATGACGGTGCGCGTCGAGGTCCTGTCCTGGGTGAACAAGCTTGTGGGCGGTCCCGGCACGGGTGAGGTGACCGTCGAGGCCCCCGCTCCGCGCGGCGCGCGCGTCCGGGACGTCCTCCGGGTCATTTCCGACCGGTACCCCGAGCTGGGACGGGCCCTCTGGGATCCGACGCGGCCGAGCGAACTCGGCGACAACATCGAGGTCCTCGTGAACAACGCCGTTCTCGGCCTGACCCACGACCTCGACAGCGAGGTGCTCGACGGCGAGCGGCTCACACTGCTCGGCCAGTACATGGGGGGCCAGACCGCGGCCCCCGCCGCCTGAGCAACGGAAGGCCATGACCATCCCGGAGGCGTCGCGGCTGGGCTTGTTCGTCGTGGCGGCAATCGTGCTGCTGCTGACGCCGGGACCGGCTGTGCTCTACATCGTCACGCGCAGCGTGGCGCAGGGACGGCTGGCCGGGCTGGTCTCGGCGCTCGGCGTCCACGTAGGCACCCTCGTCCACGTGGCGGCGGCCGCACTCGGGGTGTCGGCCCTGCTGCTCTCGTCGGCACTCGCGTTCGACATCGTGAAGTACCTCGGCGCGCTGTACCTGATCTACCTGGGCGTCCGGAAGCTCGCGGGATGGGACCAGCCCGCTCGGGGACAGGCCATCGCGCCCCACAGCCTCCGCCGGCTCTTCGGTCAGGGCGTGGTGGTCAACGTCCTGAACCCGAAGACCGCGCTCTTCTTCCTGGCGTTCCTGCCGCAGTTCGTGGACGTCACGCGGGGCGCGGTGGGCTTCCAGATCCTGGTCCTCGGGCTGATCTTCGTGGCCCTCGGCATGATCAGCGACGGCCTCTACGCGCTGGCGGCCGGCACCGCCGGCGCCTGGCTCAAGCGGGACGGCCGGCTCCTCCGCGTGGAGCGGTACGTCAGCGGCGGCGTGTTCGTCGGCCTCGGGGTGACGGCGACCCTGGCCGGCAACGGCCGGAAGTAGCCGACGCGGCCTTCGGTCCCGAGCAGTGAGAAGAGCGAACGCATGGAGCTGATCCGGGGGATCGTGGCGGCGCCGGTGCTACCCATGACCGGGGAGTTCGAGGTCGACTGGAAGGGTCTGCGCGACTATCTCCACTGGCTCGTGCCCCAGGGCCCCACCGCGATCGCGATGAACATGGACGCGGCCGAGGGGCCCGCGCTCTCCGTCGAGGAGCGCCTCCGCGTGGTCGAGGTGACCCGGGAGGCGGCCGAGGGGCGCTGCCCGGTGTGGAGCGGGCTCATCGCGGGATCGACGAAGGAGGCCGTCCAGCAGGCGCAGGCCCTCGCCCGGGCCGGCGCCCAGGGCCTCGCGGTCTTCCCGCCCGTGCCCACCTTCATGGGGGAGCCACTGCCCTGGCGGCTCCCGTTCGAGTACCACCGGGCGATCGCCCAGGCGGCGGGGCTCCCGCTTTGCCTCTTCCAGTTCGCGCGCGGGCTCGGGCCGTCCTACTCGAACGAGGCGCTGTGCCGCCTGGCTGAGATCCGCGAAGTGGTGGCGATGAAGGAGGCGACCTTCGACGCCGCGCGGCTCGTCGACACGCTCCAGGCGCTCCGGGACGCGCCGAAGCCGCTCGCGGTCCTGACGGGCAGCGACACGTTCCTCTGCGAGGCGTACATCCTCGGCGCGCACGGGGCACTCATCGGCTTCGGGGCGATCGCGCTCGACCTCCAGGTCAAGATGTTCGACGCCGTGCAGCAACGGGACTACCAGCAGGCACTCGCGATCTGGGAGCGAATCGGGCCCATGGCGCGGATGATGTGGAGCCCGCCCCTCCGCGACTACCGCCCGCGCCTCAAGGAGGCGCTGGTCATGCTGGGCGTCCTCCGCTCGGCGGCCGTCCGGCCGCCGCTCATGCCGATCTCGGACGACGAGCGGCGCACGATCCGGCGGCTCCTGGTCCACGCCGGCCTGCTGCCGGCGTAGCGGCCGGCGGCGGCCGTGCGTCACGGCAGACTGTGAGGACCGGGCGGACAGCCCATGCCCGGTGGCTCGGGTACGGCCAGACGGCGGCCGCGTTCCTCCTGATCCTGCTCGTCTGGCAGCTCGTCGGGCTCAAGGTCCCGCGGTACATCCTGCCGACGCCGCTCGCCACCGTGGCGGAGCTCTACACGCGCGCGCCGCTCATCGGCCAGCACGCCCTCACCACGCTCCGCGAGATCGCGCTCGGCTTCCTCCTCGCCGTCGCCGTCAGCGTCCCGTGCGGCCTCGCGGTGGCCTTCTCGCGGTCGGTCGAGCGGGTGGTGATGCCGGTCCTCGTCTTCACCCAGCTCGTGCCGAAGATCGCCCTCGCGCCGCTGTTCATCATCTGGTTTGGCTTCGGCCTGTTCCCCAAGGTGTTCATGACCTTCCTCTTGTCTTTCTTCCCCATCGTGATCGACTCCATCGCGGGGTTCCGCTCGCTCGACCGCGAGATCGAGCATTTGATCCGGTCCATGGGTCTCCGGGTGTGGCCGGCCTTCGTGAAGGTCCGGCTGCCGCACGCATTGCCCCAGATCTTCACGGGGTTCAAGGTTGCGATCACCCTGGCCACCGTCGGCGCCATCATCGGGGAGTTCGTCGGCTCGGACCGCGGGCTCGGCTATCTCCTGCTGGTCGCCGGAGGGGACCTGCGGACGGAGCTGCTCTTCGCCACGCTCGTCGTGCTCACGGTGATCGGGCTGGTCCTCTACTACGTGGTGGCCATGATCGAGCGGCTGGCCATCCCCTGGCACGTGTCGCGCCGGGGACCGATCGGGGCCGAGGGCGGACTCTGAGGTATGATCCTTAGGCGTCACGGGCCTCGGAGCCCGGGGAGGAGAAACAAATGATCACAAAGGCCACGGAGCGGTCGACGTACCTGGACCTGGCGAAGATGGACTGGGAGCCGAGCCCGTTCCCGGGCGTGTGGAACAAGGTCCTCTACGAGGAGCCCTCCGGCCGGCGGACGATCCTCACGCGCTTCGAGCCCGGCGCGAAGCTGCCGCGCCACCGGCACGTGGGGCTCGAGCAGACCTTCATCCTCGAGGGCTCGCTGGTCGATGACGACGGCGAGTGCACGGCGGGGAACTTCGTGTGGCGACGCCCCGGCTCGGTCCATCGCGCCTGGTCGCCGAACGGCTGCATCGGCATCGGCATCTTCGAGCGTCCGAACGAGTTCCTTGAGCAACCGGACCGGGCCTAGCCAGGCCCGGCGGGCGGGGGAGGGGAGCATGCGGCGGAGCTGGCGTCTTCTGCTCGCGGGGGCCGGACTGGGACTGGCGGCGGTCGCGGCGTGGTCGGCGGCGACGCCGGGCGCCGTCGCCCAGGACAAGGTCACGTTCCGCATGAACTGGTACTGGGGCGGCATCCACGCCCCGTTCGCGCTGGCCAAGGAGCGCGGCTACTTCGAGAAGGCCGGCGTGAACGTCGAGATCCTCGAGGGCCGGGGCTCGGCCACCACGGTGCAGCTCGTCGGAACCAAGTCCGACACCTTCGGGTGGGCGGACGGCGTGAGCCTCACCCAGAACGCGGTCAAGGGCGTGCCGGTCAAGGCGGTGGCCACGATCCTGAACATCCTTCCCTACGCGGTCGTCTCGCTCGAGGAGACGAACATCCGGACGGTCAAGGATCTCGAGGGCAAGACGCTGGCGATCACCCCCGGGGACGGCCTGACCCAGACGTGGCCGGCCGTCGTCGCCGCCAACAAGCTGAACGCCGACTCGATCAAGCTCATCCACATGGACCCGAAGGCGAAGATCCCCGCGGTGACGGAGAAGCAGGCGCACGCGCTCCTCGGCGGCGCGGACGACCAGCCGATCAACATGGAGGTCAAGGGCTTCAAGACCCGGGTCCTCAAGTTCAGCGAGCTCGGCGTGCCCTCGGTCGGCTTCACGGTGTTCGCCCACCAGGACACGATCAAGGAGCGGCCGGACCTGGTCCGGAAGGTCGTGGCGGCCAGCGTCAGGGGATTCGAGGACGCGGTGAAGGACCCCGAGGCCGCGGTGGCGGCCCTGATGAAGCTCGCCCCGCTCGCCGACCGAGAGGTCGTGCGCCGGCAGCTCGCCGTCGACCTGGGCCTCCTGTTCAGCGCGGCGAACACGCAGAAGCGCGTCGGGTTCGGGCCGCCCGAGGACTGGCAGGCGACGCTCGAGATTCTCAAGAAGTACCGGGGCGTCGAGACCAACCTGCCGGCGACGGCGTTCTACACGAACGAGTTCCTGCCGTAGAGGGGGTCCGGACGGGGCCGGGGCGTGGGAGCCGTGCCGCGTTGCCCCGCGCCCGCTGATCGAGCTGGCAGGCGTCTCCAAGTCTGCTCGGCGGGTTCTCACGTTCACCCACGTCCACTAAGGTGTACCGATGTTCACCGAGTGTTTACGCGGCGATCCGGCCACATCGTCAAGCCCACCAATCTATGCCGACATGAGTACACGTGAGTGCATCCGTGGTGTAGCACTTGGGTTTGACTTGGGTTTTGATTTGCGGTCGCAGTGCCCCGATTCGCGGAGCTGACCCGGCCGCCGCCGCAGGGGAGAGAGAGGCAAAGCGCGATCCTGCCGCTGATCGGTCGGCACGGCGGGCGGATCATCGACACCGCCGGAGACGGCATCATGGCCGAGTTTCCGAGCGTCATCGGCGCGACCGAGTGTGCGGTCGAGAGCCAGACGGTGATGGCCGAGCGTAACGCAGCAGCGCCAGAGAGTCAGGAATGCGCCGAGCTGGCGGATCTCGAGGTCGCAGCCTCGGATCAGTGCAGCAGCGTAGCATGCCGCGGCTGTCGCCGTGCCGAGCGCGAGCAGGGTGCGCGACGATCACACGGGAAGGCGGATGGCTTACTCCTCGTGACCGCGACCACGCTGAGCTCGTCGACGGGAGCGCTACGTCGGGGTTGACCAGCGGGACACGCGCGGCAGCGAGCTGGCTTCGGGTACTCGTCAGCGCTTTGGCAACCCAGCCTTGCGTGCGCCCTCGACGATCCGCGGAAACTCCTTGCGGAACGTTGGATTCTCGGAATACCCGAATCCTTCCTGCACCAAGTTCTGGACCGTCAACCCTGGTCTCAGCTTCGGAAGTTCTCCCACGGCGGCCGCCGCCTCGGCGGTCTGCCCACGCTAGGCATAGGCGGAGGCGAGATCGACCCAGACGAATGTCTTCCCGGTCGCGATCGACTTGAGGCACCACTCGATCGCCACGGCGTCGCGTGCGAGGTGCGTGTGCGCGTGGCAGAGCACGTAATACCAGACATACAAGTCAGGATCGCGCGGGCTCAGACGAATGGCCCGCTCCACCGGCGCGATGGCCTCCGCGGCCCGACCAAGCGTAGTCAAGGCTCGCGCCCGTTCCACGTGCGCGCCCGATCTCACGTGTATCGTGTCTGGGACGCCTCTATCCGGCCTCAACTCGAAGATAGACCGGCCACGCCCGAGGCATCTGGTTGGCCCGGATGGTTGCGCAGCTGGCTAGGTTCAGCACGAGCGCGATGACAACGGCATGTCGTCTCATGCTGGCCCTTCGATGCCGGCCGCCGCGATACCGGTTACGTCGCTAATGCGTGCGCCAGAGCGTCGCCGACAGGGTGCTGTTGTCGGCCAGTGTCCCCTCGATCTTCATGAGGACATCGCCCGCAGGATTTCGAAGCACCGTGCCTACGCCGTGCAGCCCCCTCGCGCCCTCGAAGACGAGACGTCCGTCGCTGATGACGATGCGACCCGTTCCGCGGGACGCCCCGAGCATGTTCTTCGACACGACCTCGAACGAACCGTCGTCCCGGATCGTCAGCGTGACATCGTTCCGCTCGGAGCCGGGCTCGGAGCGGGGCAGGTACACGATGCCTTCCCACGTGCCGCTGACCGCTTTGACGTCCGAGACCGCGACGGGCGTAACCGGACCGAGGTTGGCGCAACCAACCAGCGTGCTCGCAAATCCGACGATCACGGTGATGGCGACGACACTCCGGACCGATCGACGGCCACTCCGTGTCATCGAGCCTCCCGTTCGGACGCACGGTCTTCGCGAGGTTAACACCCACTCAGTGGACACGGACTCGCGCGCGACGCCGGGTCGACCGCCGCGGTGGGCGCTCACGAGTGACGAGTGCGGCGAGCGAGGGGCCTCACAAGAGGTCTCGTTCCCAGTTGAGGATCACGCGGACCTGCCAGCCGAGGCGGGCTCCGTCTTGATCGAGGATGCCGCCGCGCACGCGGAGCCACCAGCCCTTGAGGAAGGCGGGCCGGAGCCAGGGTGGACGGGCGTCGACGGTGAGGTTGTACTCCCGCTGGTCCGGCGCACTCGCCCGCGTTTTGGGATCGATGGCATCCCAGCCCGCGGCGAAGTTGAAGGTGGCGCTGAGCCCCTGGGCGACCAGCTTCGAGAAGTCGTAGACCGCCCCGACCAGTACCGCCTTCTCGTTGGCGCGGTTGAAGTCCCGGTCCATCATTAAGGTGTAGTTCGGGGAGTTGCCCCAGGGGGACTGGATGGAGTTCCCCGAGCCGGTGATCGAGAGGGCGGAGGTGAGCGTCAGCTCCCGGTAGAGCGCCTGGACCCGCACGGCTCCGTGCTGCGTGCTCCAGTTCCTCTTCGCCGCGTCGGCCACCAGCTCGTCGCCCACCGCGCGCTGGTCCGTGAACTGGGCGCCGAGGCGGAGCTTCCAGGTCTCGTCGAGCGGCAGGAGGTAGTCGCCCTCCAGGTACACCGTGTTGAACGTGTTGATTCCGTACTGCTCGGCGGCGGTGATTCGCAGCCCCGGCACGGGCGTCGCCCGAAGCCCGCCCAGGATGACGCCGTCATGGCTCCCCGCGGCGCCGGCCCGCTGCGACATGAAGATGAAGGTGTCTTCGTTCCGGGGCTTGATCTTCCAGAGATAGCCGGCGAAGTACTGGACGACGTCGACCGTGCCGCCGGCGGTGAGGCCCTCGAACGTGTTCGGGGTCATCCGGTTGTCAATGGGGTTGATGTAGGGTTGGTCGACCAGCTGCCGGTAGCCCTTCACGAGCACGTAGTCCTGGTACCGGAGCGTGGCGTAGGCCTCGCCGATGACGGAGTACCCTTCCTGCCCTGGCTTGAGGAGGAGCGTCCCGTCCTTGTCGTCCGGCGCGTAGAGCGGCGCCGAGCCGTAGAAGGTGGCACCGATCCCGAACACGTCGAAGAGCCAGCCGGACTTGTAGCTGATCCACCCGCCGAACGCCCAGGCCTCGTTCTCGGGGCCTTCAGGATTTTGCCGGTTCAAGTAGTAGCTCCGCCAATGAAGCTTCAGGTCGGTGTCCCGAAAGAACGGCGGGAGGTCCTGTATCGCCTCTCTGGCAGGAGCGAAGAGGCGCTCGATCGGAGGCGCGGGCGGCGGCGGCGGCGCATCGTCGGCGGCCGTCGGCCTGATCGATGTCAGCGCGGCGATCAGGAGCGCCAGCGCGAGGCAGGTCTGACGCCAGATCCCTCGGGTTCGGCGACCTCGCGGCGGTCGCGGCACGCTCTCGCGGCGACGAGGACGCGGCAGCAGGACGTGGCCCCGTCGCCGGGTGTCCGCGGTCGTCCTGATTGGTGGCGGCCCAGTGATTTCAACGCCATCATCGGTCTCCGCAGTAGTCGTGGCGAGCCCGTCTCTTGCCGGCCACACCAGCGGCGTCACCGGGGTGGTCGATGCGTGGCTCGTGGGCCTGATCGGTCTCGCGATGGCTGCCGCGGTTCCCGGGGCCCCCGTTGGGTTGCGCATGGTCATGCCCGCCGCGTCCTGGAAGCAAGCGTGCCGATGAGTGCCGCCCGGTGTAGCCAGCGCCGTCAACGAACCGTGATGTCGATCGCGTCCGGGTCATACTCGCGCGAGTCCGGGATGCTCCGCGCATGGTGCAC
>JBKPDG010000063.1:0-16092 GCA_046727755.1 Actinomycetota bacterium | reverse complement strand
CGTCGTCGCAAGGCTGCGGCGAGCAAGACGGCAAAGCGGCGTCCGGCGAAGAGGCGGGCCCGCCGATAACCGGCGAGTTCCACAGCTTCAGCAAAGGTGAGGAGGGGGCCTTCGGGCCCCCTTCTCGCGACCGGACGCCGCTTCGGTCACACCTTATCGATCAGCTTGAACCCCTCGGCGAGGCCGATCCCGGCCGTCCCGCCCACCCGCTCGGCCTCGGCCCGGACCCGCCCGACGAACCCCTCGAGCTGGGCCTCACCGTCCGGGGCCTCGGCGTCGATCCTCATCGTCGACGGCCACTGGCTGCGGTGACACAGCAGCGCCCGGATCTTGGTCTCCACGTGCCGGTCGACCTGCTCGAGATGGTCGACCTCCTCCGCCTCGAACAGGAGGAGCCGGCCCGGGCGATGGGGCGCCACGTGCTGCTCCGAAAAGAAGTGGTGATCGCGGGCGGCGACGACCCCGTCCAGGAGCAGCCACCCGGCGTGGCGATGGTCGGGGTGGAGGCGGTACCGCTTCCACGGATCGTGACCGAGGACGATCTCCGGACGTGTTCGGCGGATGGCCTCGCACACCCGGGCGCGCTCGGCGAGGCCGCTGCCGAGCTCGCCGTCGGGGACGCCGAGGAACTCGACGCCGGCCAGCCCGAGGACGGCGGCGGCGGCCTCCTGCTCCCGACGGCGGGTGGCCACCAGCGCCCGCGGATCGGCGTCGGGGTCCCACGTCCCTTTCGAGCCGTCGGTGAGGACGAGCAGGTGCACCTCGGCGCCGCCGGCCGCCCACTTGGCCAGCGTGGCGCCGCAGCCGAACTCGACGTCGTCGGAATGGGCCCCGATCGCCAGCGCCCGGGCCGGCGCCGGGAGATCAGTGGACGGAGGAGACAAAGAGATCGACTCGCTCGAGGTCGTCGGGCACGTCGACGTCGAAGGCGAGCTCGGCGTCGCGCACGACCCGGAAGCCGAGGCCGAGACGCCGGGCCTCGGCGGCGTGGCGTCGGAACGACCCCGGCCCGTACGCGAAGCGGAAGGGTACGTCGACCGGTACTGAGATCACGGTGGTGCCGTCGTCGCGATGGCACGGCACGACCGCCACGATCGGGCGCGCGCCGTCGCGGGCGAGGGGAGCGAGGCTCCGCGCCAACGGGAGATCGGCGTGTGCGATGACGGCGCGCGCGCGACCTTGTGCTCGTACCCATGCACGACCCGCGGCGGCCGCGTCGTCGAGGGTTCCGGGATCGTCGACGACCTCGAGTCCGCGCGCTCGCGCCCACTCGCACACCTCGGACGCGCTCGACACGACGACCGTCGGGAGCTCACCGGCGGCCGCGCCCACTCGATCGGCAAGCTTGCGAGCGAGCTCGGCGCGGGTCGTGTCGTCGAGTTGCGCGGCCAGTCGCGCCTTCCCCAGCGCAAACGCTCGCACCGGGATGACGACGCCCGCACCGGTCATTCAAGACTCCGCAACGCATGCCGGAAGTCGAAACGCATGTGAATGCGTATGCTACCGGCCGTGGAACCGGTGTACTCCGTGGCCCGAACCGCGTTGTTGCCACCGCTGCACTACGGGATGAATTGGACGATCGAGGGCGCGCACCTCGTTCCACCGCGCGGGCCCGTGATCCTCGCCAGCAATCACACCTCGTACCTCGATCCACTCGTCCTCGCCTACCTCGCCGACCGCCGCCATCGGCGGGTGCGGTTCCTCACCAAGGCCGAGTTGTTCGACAAGCAGCCGCTCGGGTTCCTGCTGCGCCAGATCCATCAGATCCCGGTCGTGCGGAACTCGCCCTCGGCAGCCGGCTCCCTCGAGTTGGCCGTCGAGGCCCTGCGCCGCGGCGAGTGCGTCGCGATCTTCCCCGAGGGGACGATCTCGCTCGATCTCGAGCCGATGGCGGGGAAGTCCGGCACCGCCCGCCTCGCGGCGCAGTCCGGAGTTCCGGTCACGCCGGTTGGCCTGTGGGGCGCGCACCGCATCCTGTTCAAGGGGCGCAAGCCGCACTGGCGCTGGGGCGTGGCGGAGACCGCGGTCGTCGGCGCGCCGGTGAGAGTCCGTGCCGACGAGGACGTCCTCGACGCGACCGACCGCATCATGGGCGCGATCGCGGGCTGCGTGGCGCGAGCACGGGAGATCTATCCGCAGCGGCCCGGACCGGGCGAGGACGGGTGGTGGCAGCGCCCGCCCGAGACGGCGCGGGTCCGCCCGGCGAAGCGCACCGAAGACGTCGAGACCGCGTCGTGACCGACGCCCGTCGCGTCGCCGTGATCGGGGCGGGCTCGTGGGGCACCGCCGTCGCCGCGCTGGTCTCGAACAACGCCGACACCGTGTTGTGGGTGCGCCGGCGCGAACTCGCGGACACGATCTCCGAACGGCACGAGAACGCCGATTATCTCCCCGGTGTCCTGCTCCCGGACACGTTGGGGGTCACGTCCGACATCGGGGACGCGTGCGGCGACGCCGACGTCGTGGTGCTCGGCGTGCCGTCGCACGGTATGCGCGCGGTGCTCATGGAAGCGGCGGAGTTCGTCCGCCCCGCGGTGCCGGTGGTCAGCCTGGCCAAGGGTGTCGAGCAGGGCACGCTGCGGCGCATGACCGAGGTGATCGCCGAGGTCTTGCCGACGCACCTCCCGGAGCGGATCGGCGTGCTCACCGGACCGAACCTCGCGCGCGAGGTCGCGGCCGGGCAGCCCGCGGCGTCGGTCGTGGCGATGAGCGACGAGGAGGCGGCGCACGAGCTCCAGCATCTGATCATGACCGTGACGTTCCGCGTCTACACGAATCCCGACGTCGTGGGCTGCGAGATCTCGGGCGCGCTCAAGAACGTGATGGCAATCGCCGCCGGGATCGCCGACGGGCTCGGCTACGGCGACAACACGAAGGCCGCGCTCCTGACGCGCGGTCTCGCCGAGCTCACCCGTCTCGGCATCGCGCTCGGCGGCAACCCGCTCACGTTCTCGGGGTTGGCCGGGATGGGCGACCTCGTGGCGACGTGCACGAGCACCCAGAGCCGCAACCGCACGGTCGGCGTCCAGCTCGGGAAGGGCCGGAACATCGACGACATCGTGGCCGACATGAAGATGGTCGCCGAAGGTGTGAAGTCGACCGCCGCCGTGCTCGAGCTCGCCCGCCGCCACCGCGTCGAGATGCCGATCGCCGAGCAGGTGGGCGCGGTGCTGTACGAGGGCAAGCGCGCCGAAGATCTCGTCACCGCGCTCATGCTCAGAGAAGCGAAGGCCGAGCTGCACGGCATCACCTGAGCCCGTGGGCCGGGATGACGCGACTGAGCGTGCCCCGACCCGCCTCGGCGTGCTCGGGTCCGCCCACCAAGCCCTCGTCGACGGCCGGGGCACGATCCGGCCGGACGGCGGGCGCTGGCAGCTCGACTGGTGGATCGGGGCGGACGATCGCTGGCACGTCCCGGCGCGCGAGGCCGGGGTCCGCCAGTCGCTCCTCGGGGGCGCGCCGGTCGTCGAGACGTCCCTGCGCGTGCCCGGCGGCGACGCGGTGCACCGCGCCTACGGCGTCGGCGGCCCGGCAGGGCTCGTCGCGGTCGAGATCGAGAACGCGTCGGGCGCGCCGTTCGTCGCCGCGCTCGTGCTCGGGCCGACGCCGGCCGGCCGCATGCGCAGCGTCGGGACGCGCGGCTCGTGGGTGACCGTCGACGGACGTCCGGCGCTGCGAACACCCCGGCCGGCCATGCGCTGGGCGGCGGCGACTCGAGGCAACACGCTCGACGCGGTCGCCGCCGGCCGTGCGCAGGACGGCGCGTTCACCGGCATGGGGGGCCGGGGCATGCGCCTGGAGGTCGCACTGCTCCATCCGGTTGCGCACCGGACCCGGTTGCGATGCGCGCTGGCGGTCGGCCGCCCCGGGCGCTCGGTGCCCGTGGAAGCCGTCGATCTGGGATTGCTTCCCGACCCGGCCGTGGCCGCTGCGGGCTGGGACGCGCAGCTGCGCCGGGGCATGCGCGTGGTCCTTCCCGACCCTCGGCTGCAACAGGCCGTCGATGCCGGGCGCGCTTCCCTGCTCCTGGCCGTGGACGCGCGCCGCCGGCCGAGCGGCGAGGACGTCGCCGCCCTCGAGGCCTGGGGGTTCGACGGCGAGGCCGCCACCGCGTGGCGACGTCTCGGGATACGCGCTCGGGCCCGGGCGTCACACCGTGCTCCCGACCCGACACCGTGGTCGAGCATCGAGGAACGGCTCGCTGCCGCCTCGCCCACGTTCACGTGGCCCGACGGCCCCGCGCCCCTCCTCGGGGCGGTGCGCGACCTGCTCGTCGGCGCCCGACCCGACGCGGGCGACGAAGATGCCGCCGCGCTGGTCGTCGAGCTGCCCGGCGAGTGGCGCGGCCAGAGCGTCGAGGTGCACGACGCGCCCACGCGCGCCGGTCGTGTCTCCTACGCCGTCCGCTGGCACGGCGCCCGGCCGGCGCTGCTGTGGGAGTGCGAGCGCCCGATGCGGCTCAGCGCCCCCGGCCTCGATCCCGGATGGTCGACATCGGAGGCGCGGGGGGAAGCCCTGTTGGCTGCGCCATCTGGTGCACCCGGTGCGCCTGGCGACCCGGGCGGCTTCAGCTGACGGCGTCGTCGAGTCGGAGCGTCGCGATCTCCCACGGCCGCAGCTCGACCGCACCCTCGAAGCGCACGGAGGGGCGGCCGACGAGATCGACCGTCCAACCGGTGGCCGGCGCTCCGTCGTGTTCGACGGTGGCGGTCGAAGGGTCGGAGGACGGGTTGAACACCCGCGCCAGCAGCCCACCCGGCTCGCGCAGCACCGCCGACACTCGGGCGCCGTCCACGTGCAACCGCGCCCCGGTGGGCTCGCGACGGGCGCCCGCCACGCCGCCGGCGCGGATGCGCTCGAGCGGGACGAGCACCTCGTCGGCGGCGTCGTACAGGTTGGCGTCGCGCCAGTCGCCGTGGTGGGGCAGGAGGGCGTATTCGAAGGTGCGACGGCCGGGCATCTGCGGGCCCTCGAGCGGATACGGGTACCCGGCCGGGCTCGCTCGCATGGAGAGTTGCAAGCGGGAGAGGTACCCGGTGGCGCGCAGCAGCGTGAGCGCCACCTCGTCCGCGTGCTTCCCGTCGCCAGTGAGGAGCTCGTACTCGAGTAACCCGTCGTGGACGAGCGCGAGCCCCATGTCGCCGTCCGACGCGTCCACGAAGCGCCGCGACACGAACGTCGGCAGTCCGAACTCGTTGGGCCCGCCCTCGGCGATCAGCACCCGGTCCACGACCGCGAAGGCGCACTCGGCGTGCGAGCCGCTCACCGGAGCCGGCAACGGGAAGTGCGCCCGCAGCCGGTGGTCGCGGCACAGGTTGTCCAGCTCGGTTCGGACGCGGAGGAACCGTTCGCCGGTGCGCAGCTCCAGGGTCGTGCGCACCGTGACCGGCGTGGTGTCGTCTGCGCGCCGGGAGCACGAGCGCTCGTCGCCGATTGCGTGCGTCGGCCAGCGATAGGTCGCGTCGATGCGCACGCGGGCGCGCACGGGCCCGGACTCGAGCGCGACGATGTCGACGGCTTCGGGCCGGTCGACGAGCAGGTCATCGGTGGGCGGGGAGTAGTTGTACGTGTCGCCTCCGTCGCCGCCGTCGACGAGGCGTCCGAGCCCACGCAGGGTGAGCCCGTCGGACGTCGTGACGGCGTACGTGCCGTCGGCGTCGACGTCGACGTGGAGGTGCTCGTTGTCGAGCGACGACGGTCCCGACGTGACCGCGGTCGCCGGCCCCTCGCCGGCGGCGACGGAGTAGCTCCGCCAGCCGAAGCCCGGGACGTCGTCGGCGGCGAAGATCCCCTCCCGCACCGGCGCCGCCATAACCCGGAAACGGAACGTCTTGCCTTCGTCGCCGAGACGAACGAGCTCGTCCCGGAGCTCGGTCAGGTCGATGTGCGGCTCGCCCGGGTGTGCGCCCCGGAACACGAGTTCGAGCGCGCCATCGTCGGCCTCGGTCATGTCGTAGTGCCCGATGCGCTCGCCGGCGAACTCGGGCCCGTTCATCATCTCGAGCACCCACCGCACCTTCTGGCCGGCGACGATCGTCGAGAACCCCTCGCCGGTGATCACGCCGAGCTCCTGGGTCGGGCGCGGCTGGCCGTCGGGCGTCACGAAGTGGAACGGCCCTTCACCCGGCACCCGCACCGACAACAGGCCGCCGCGTGACTCTTGGGTCGGGTTCACGACCAGCGTCGAACCGGCGGGGGTGTCCACCTCGGTCGCGAGCTGCCGCAGCGCCTCGCGCGCGAGGACGTCGCCGATCTGGCGCGCCTCCCGGTAGCGCACCATCACCTGGTCGACGACCTCGTCATCGCTGCACGCGCACGACGAGTCGTGGGCGCTGTTCAGCACGAGCTTGCGCCACGCGATCCCCAGGAGCCGGTCGGGGTACCGGTCCGCTGGCACGAGCAGCGCCGACAACGGCTCGGCCCGCCGCTCCAGGGCGCGCTCGGCGATCGCGCACGCCTGGTGGACGTCGACGCGGTTCGACGCCACGCCCATGAGCACGTTGGCGCGCGCGCCCGATCGCAGCTCGCCCCGCACCGTTGTCAATCCGTCGGTGGGTTGCTCGACCACGTACTCGGGCAGGGATGTGACAACGAAGCGATAGTCGTCCTGGATCTCGTTCGCCTCGGCGACGACGCGCCCGAGCCACGGTTGCGGCATCTGGTGGTCGGTGCCGTTCATGAGCAGCATCGCCCCACCGGGGAGGCGCGCCGGTCCGAGCTCGAGCTCGTAGCTCCGTGCCCGTGCCACCAGCTGCTTGGCGTCGTCGGGAAGGTCGCGGCCGTTCGAGTACGAGCCGTACAGGTACTCGGCGCGCACGGCCGAGCCGTCGGGCGCCTCCCACGCGAACGCAGTCTGGGTAACCGTTGACGGGACGCCGCGCCAGACGACCGCGTGCTCGAAGCCCGCGAGCCGCAGGATCTGCGGCATCTGCGCGATGTGGCCGAACATGTCGGGCAGGTAGCCCACTTGCATCGCGCCACCGAGCTCGGTCGCGCGCCGCAGGCCGAGCTGGAGGTCGCGGACGATGGTCTCGCCCGACACCATGAACTCGTCCATGAGGACCATCCACGGCCCCACCGACAGACGGCCGGCGGCGGCGAGGCGCTGCAACGTGTCGGCCGCTTCGGGCCGGACCTCGAGGTAGTCGTCGACGACCACGGTCTGGCCGTCGAGCAGGAAGCGGGCGTAGCTCAGGTCGCGCTCGAGGAGCGGCAGCAGCTCGTCGAGCAGGCGGACGAGCCGAGCCCGGAACACCTGGAACGGCGCGTACCACTCCCGGTCCCAGTGCGTATGCGGGACGATCCCGACGGTCGTCGGCGGCACCGGGCCAGGATACGGGCCGCCGCAGCCCACGGTCCCCGTCCCCACCCGACCGTCAGAGTCCCGTCAGCGGAGCGTTTCGGTTCGTTCACCGATCGGCACAGGTCGCGAAACGCGTCCCTCTTACCGTCCTCCTATCTCGCGCAGAGGGGCTGGAACCACGCGAGGGGGAGGGCGATTGCGCCCTCCACGGGATGGTCCGGGGGGTGCTCTCCACTCCGGGTCTTACGACAAGCAGGAGGTCGATGTGAAACGGAAGTGGTTGGGCAGGGGCGCGATCGTCGCGACGCTGGCCTGCGTCCTGGTGGTGCTGGGGGCCACCGCGGCGTTCGCCGGCGAGGACCCGAAGCCTGTGTTCGACGGCGCGAACATCCCCGCCGTCAGCGACATCGGCGTGAGTCTGAACCTCCTCTGGGTGGTCATCGGGGCCGTGCTCGTCATATTCATGCAGGCCGGTTTCGCGCTCGTCGAGACTGGCTTCTGTCGGGCGAAGCACGCCGCTCACGTGTTCAGCACGAACTTCGCCATCTTCGGGCTGGGCTTTCTCGGGTTCTTCCTCGTGGGCTACTCGTTCATGTTCGGCGGGTTCAGCTATGCCGGGTACTTCGGCCTGGACAAGCCGGTCGGGGACGCTCTCATCGGGTCCGGTGAGTGGGTGTTCCTGTGGAAGGGCGGCTGGGCGCTCACGGACCTGGGCGGCCTCGGAGCGAACGCTGCTCTCGGTGCGCCGGTCGCCGCGTTCTTCCTCTACATGGTCGCCTTCATGGACACGACCGCGACCATCCCCACCGGCGCGATGGCCGAGCGGTGGAAGTGGAAGGCCTTCATCGGTTGGGGTCTCTTCGTCGGTGCGATCTACTACCCGCTCTTCGGCGCGTGGACCTGGGGCGGTGGTTGGCTGAACCAACTCGGGAACAGCTTCGAGCTCGGGTTCGGCTACGTGGACTTCGCCGGCTCCGGCGTGGTGCACGCCATGGGTGGCGCGGCCGCCCTGGCGGGCGCACTCGTGCTCGGACCGCGCATCGGGAAGTACGGGCCGGACGGCAAGCCGCGCACGCTGGCTGCGCACAGCATCCCGATGGGGATGCTCGGCGTGTTCATCCTGCTGTTCGGTTGGTTCGGGTTCAACGCCGCGTCGACGTTCGCCGCGACCGACGTCCGCTTCGCCATGGTCGCGACGAACACTGCGCTCGCGGCTGCTCTCGGTGCGACGGCTGCGATGTTCTACGCGATGTCACGGCTCGGGAAGCCGGACCCCGGCATGATGGCCAACGGCATGCTCGCCGGCCTCGTCGCCATCACGGCGCCGTGCGCCTTCGTGCAGCCATGGGCGGCGGCGGTGATCGGTGCGCTCGCGGGCGTCATCGTGATCGAGGCGATCCTCTTCTTCGAGCGCAAGGGCGTCGACGATCCGGTCGGAGCCATCTCCGTGCACGGCGTGTGCGGCATCTTCGGCGTGTTGAGTGTCGGGATCTTCGCCAGCGGCGACTACGGCGCAGGCTGGAACCTGACCGAGTCGGGAGACGCCGCGAGTGCTTCCGGCGTCACGGGCTTGCTGTACAGCCTGGACCTCGGGCTGCGGCAGCTCGCATCTCAGGCGATCGGTGCGCTCGTGATCATCTTCGTGATGGGCGGCATCGCGTATGCGTTCTTCAAGATCCAGAACGCGATCATGAAGGGCGGCATCCGACCCACGCCGGAGGTCGAGGAGCAGGGCCTCGACCGGGACGAGATGGGCGTGCTCGCCTACGGCGAGTTCTCGACGAGCGAGCTCGTACTGGCGGGCGAGGACCCGGCGGAGGACAGGGTGCTCGCGAGCACTCCCTCCCCCGATCCCACCATCGGTCGGTAACGAGAACGCAGCTCCGCGGCGGCTGCATGGGTGGCCGGCGGGCGATGACGCCCGCCGGCCACTTCGCGCTCGCACGCGGGCGTAGCGTTGTGATGTGAGCCCGCCACGGTACGTGGGCACGAGCGTGTTTCTCCGCTGCTGGCCGCCGGCGATGGTCGCGTGCGCCGCCATAGTGCTGACCGGTGCCGGTGTTGGCGCGTTGGTGTACTGCATGGTGTTCGCCGTGTGCGGCCTTGTCGTGGCCCGCTACCTCCCGTGGCGCTTCGCCGTGCTCGACGAGGGCATCGCGTTGTGGTTTCCGTTCGGCCGGCGAATGTTTCTTCCCCGGGACGCGGTGACCGTGCGCGTGGGGTCGGGGAGCCCGGTCGCTTACCCCAAGGCCTATCGCCGCTTCGGCTATCCGCTCACCGACGGGCTGGTCGAGCGCCGGCGGGCCGCTCTGCAGGCGGTGCTCGTCGAATACGGCTTCCGGATCGCCTGACGGTCAGCCGTGCGCCCAGCGCTTCGCCATGAGGCTGGGCTCGACGCGGAAGCCGACCCGCTCGAACCAGCCCGCTTCGTAGGCCTGCTCGAACGCGTGCTGCTCGGGCTCGGGCGGCCTCGCCCCGAGCGGACGGCGGACGGCGGTGCCTGGCCCGCCTGCGGGTGCCCCCATCGCATCGCACGGCGGCGACGGGTCCGTAAGTACGACGTCGAGGTTGATGCCGACGCGCCGGTTGACAGGCTCGGCGGCGAGGCTCGCGCCGAGGTTGTTGGCGTTCCGGTCGCGCTCGGTGAGGAACCAGTTCTGGCCGGGCTTCCCGGGCCCGCGCGCAGGCGCGCCGAGGAACCGCCACTCGAGGAACCGGAGCACCGACGTGTGGTCGTACAGCGTGTGGTCGGCGTACCCGCGCCGCGCATACGGCGACGCGAGCACCGCGGGAACACGGAAGCCGGCCTGCCCGAAGTTCTCGAGGTCGACGGTGCTGGCGCGATTGTCGGGAAGGACCGGCGGTTTGACGTGGTCGTAGAAGCCGCCCCACTCGTCGTAGATGAGCACGAACGCGCCCCGTGTCCAGTGCTTCGACCGCGCGAACGCGGCGAACACGTCACGCAGAAATCGCTGGCCGGCACGGATGTCGGCGTGTGGATGGTCGTCGGTCCGGTTCCCCGTCAGGAAGGCGGGATCGACGAAGACGACCTTGGGCAGCGTGCCCGCCTGGGCCTGCGCGAAGTACTCGTCGATCGGCCTCGTGATGTTGCCGAGCCGGCCACCCCAGAGCGCGAGCGTCGGGAGGTCCGTGTAGTAGTAGCCCGTCGAGACGCCCGCGGCCATCAGGCGATCCCAGACCGTCTCCCAGTCGTACCCGCCGGTCGCGAACGGCAGCGTGTTGCCCATGTAGGTGCCGGACTGTCCTGAGTGCAGGTAGGCGCGGTTGGGATAGGTCGCCGCGAGCACCGACGAGTGCCACCGGTCGAAGACCGTGAACTCGCGCGCAAGCTGCGAGGTGAACGGCATGGCGTCGCCGCCGTAGTAGCCGAGCGCGAACGTGTCGTTGCCGCTCCCCGGCGCCAGGAAACCGCCGTCACGCTGCGCTCGACCGCTGGTCCAGCTGTGACCGGGGTCGGGGTGGCCACACCCGCGGTACGGGTTCGTCTGGGTCGCGTCCGTGAGCAGGTGCGCGGTCTGGGTCGGCGTGCCGTCGGGGGCGGGGAACGTCTGCACCTGCTTGCCGTTCACGCGGAAGCGCTTCCCGTAGCGGCTCTTGCCGCGCTCGATGTATCGCTTGTCGTCGGCGAGCCAGCCGAGGTAGTGGTCGAACGAACGGTTCTCCATCATCACGACGACGACGGTGTCGATGGGCGAGTCCTTGGCCGGGTCGTCGAGCATCGAGCCGAAGTCCTCGGCAGCAAGGGCGCCGCGGGTCTCGGCCGCGAGCACCGGTGCCCCCAACGCGACCGCGCCGCCCAGTTGCGCCGATCGCCGCAGGAACTCACGCCGGTCCAAGGCGGCTTGTCTAGCGCAGGGCGTCGTAGCCTGGAAGGCGATGAAGGTGGTTGTGGGGTCGGACGAGAGGACGGGCCTGACCGACGTGGTCGGGGACGAGCTGCAGCAGCGGGGCCACGAGGTCGCGCTCGTCGGCCCGCCCGCCGGCGAACCCATCGAGTGGGCCGAGGTCGGGCAGCGCGTCGGCGAAGTCGTCGCCAAGGGTGAGGCCGATACGGGCGTCCTGTTCTGCTGGACGGGTACGGGCGCGTCGATCGCCGCGAACAAGGTGCCGGGCGTGCGCGCTGCCCTCTGCACCGACGCCGCCACGGCGGCGGGCGCCCGCAAGTGGAACGACGCCAACGTGCTCGTCATGGGGCTTCGCCTCACGAGCCCGGAAGTGGCTCGGGAGCTGCTCGACGCGTGGTTCGCCACCGAGCCCGACCCGAGCGAGGCCGGCAACATCGCGCGCCTGGACGCTCGTCGATAGGCTCCGCGCGGCGGACGGCGGCTTTGCCGACCGTCGCCGCAAAGCCGGAGCTTGCGACGGCGACAAAGGAGACCGATGCCGACATACGCCATGCTCACGACGCTCGGGCCCGACGGCTGGGCGACCGTCCGCGAGAACCCCGACCGCATTCGGCAGGTGACGCAGGAGGTCGAGGGCATGGGCCTGAAGGTGGTCGCCCAGTACGCCCTCATGGGCCAGTACGACTTCCTCAACGTGATCGAATCGCCGGACGAGGCGACGATGGCACGGGCCGCGATCATGCTGGCGGCGCGAGGCACGATGCGGACCACCACGCTCCAGGCGATCTCGATCGACGAGCTGATCGAGAGCCTGAAGGCCGACGGTTAGCGAGTCGCGACTACGCGATCCACCACATCGAGCGCTTCTTCTCCTCGCGCAGCTCGTCGTCGACGAACAACGCGGGGAGCACCGAACCGTCAGAGCGGCGCTTCAGCTTGTAGCGAGCGCTCCCGCCCTCGTCGACGATCTCGGCGACCTCGAAGCCGCGTGACCACCTGTCGTCGAAGCGTGATCGCACTTCGACGCGGGTGCCTTGCTCCATCGCGGCCGAGGGTAACAGCCGCCTGACCAGGACCGGAAGGGTGCGGCGCGGCGGCGTGCGCGTGGACGTCGCAGGGCCTTGGTAACTTCCCGCGATGGTGGCATCGGCGTCTGCTCCCCCGGTGCCGGCGGCAGGCGTCGGCACAACGCCCCCGTCGCGCACGCCGACTCCGACCCTGCGTCTCGAGCGGCGGTGCTGGCGCGCCGGCGAGCGGGTCGTCGTCGGGATCGACGAAGTGGGCCGGGGCGCCTGGGCCGGCCCGGTCACGGTCGCGGCTCTCGTCCCGCCGCCCGAGCACCTCCGAGGCGTGCGTGACTCGAAGGAGCTCACGCGCGAGGAGCGCGAAGTCGCGGCCGCGCTCGTGCTCGGGTGGGCGGCCGCGATCGGGATCGGTCACGCGTCGTACGAAGAGTGCGACGCGCTCGGCATGACCGCGGCGTTGCGCGCGGCGGGGCGCCGTGCCCTCGCGCAGCTTGCCGCGCTCGGGTTCGAGCCCGACCGCATCATCCTCGACGGCAACTACGACTATCTAGCGCTCGGATCCCGTGTCACGACCGTCGTGAAGGGCGACGCGACGTCGCTCGCGGTTGCAGCGGCGTCGTGCGTCGCCAAGGTGACGCGCGACGCGATGATGCGAGACGAGGCCGAGCACTATCCGGCATACGAGTTCGAGTCGAACGTCGGGTACCCCGCACCCGTCCACAAGGCGGCGCTGGCGTGGTGCGGACCGAGCGCTATTCACCGGCGCTCGTGGATCTTCATGGACGGCTTGTGCTGGCGGGGAGTTCCGCCGGCGCCGGGCCGCCTGTTCTGAGCAGGGGGGACCATGGCTCTCGATCTGCCGGATCTGCACGATCGTGCGCTCGCGGCAACCCGCCGGTACGTGGCCGGCGTCGGCGGCGACCAATGGAAGAGCCCGTCGCCCTGCGAGGGCTGGGACGTGCGCGAGCTCGTCAACCACATCGTGAGCGGCAACTTCTGGGCCGGCGAGCTCGCCCGCGGCAAGACCATCGAGGAGGTGGGCGACCGGCTCGACGGCGACGTGCTCGGCGCCGACGCCACCGCGGCGTACGACGAGTCGGCTCGCGCCGCGAGCGAGGCGTTCCACGCCCCCGGCGCCATGGAAGCCGCGTGCGCGGTGTCGTACGGGCCGGTCCCGGGCGAGGTGTACCTGGGGCATCGACTCATCGACGTGGTCGTGCACGGCTGGGACGTCGCCAAGCCCACCGGGCAGGACAGGACTCTCGATCCCGAGCTCGTCGAGGCGTGCTGGACCGTCATCGAGCCCCAGAAGGATCTGCTCCTCGGCAGCGGCGCGTTCGGAACCGACCACGAGCCGGAGCCCGGCGCCGACCGGCAGACCGCGTTGCTCGAGCTGCTGGGCCGCACGCCGTAGCACCTAACCTCGTCAGCGCATGGGCCAGCCGATCACCGTTACCGCCCGGCCCGGCGCGTCGCCGTCGGTCCGGCTCTTCGATCTCAACCGGTCGCTCACGGGCATGGAGATCGAGCGGTATCACGCGGTGGAGGACACGCAGGGCGACCGGCCCCCCGACGTGCTGGCCCGGCGCCTGTTCGACCTCGGCGCCACGCAGGTGACGATCTATTCGAGCGCGGTCACGGTGCAGGCGCCGCCGGACCGTTGGACCGAGCTCGAGCCGAAGGTCACGGAGACGATCGAGCACCTCTTCGGCTACTACGGCGACGACGCCGGCTGGTCGCCCGACGCGCTCGAGGCCCTCGGCATCGAGGTCAAGCCCCCACCCGAGCCGCAGAAGTAGCGAGCGTCAACCAGAAGCGGTCGGGGCGGCTCGCCTTCGATGAGGTGAGCCGATCGCTTCAACCGTTCCGCGATGGCTTCGACATCGAGTCGACCTGCGGCCGCCTCGACCGCGAGAGCGACGATCGCATCCTGATCGGCGTTGACCCACCATCCGTTCAGTCCGTAGAAAGTGAGTGTGGCGAGAACGCTGGTGCGCTTGTTGCCGTCCACGAACGCATGGTTCTTCACGAGGGAGTGGAAGAGCGCCGCCGCCTTGGTGTGCACATCGGGGTACGCATCGGCACCGAACGCCGACTGCTGTGGACGCAGTACCGCTGATTCGAGGAGCCCGAAGTCGGCAAGGAGATTCGGTCCCACTTCAGCTTCGTTGATGGCGACTACCTCACCAGTGGTGAGGTAGCGAATCGCCATCAGAGGTCGGCGAGCTTGTCGAGCGCGACTCGGTACTGCTTGCGGGCCTTGGTGAGGAGGGCGTCGAACTCCTCGCGACGGCCGGAGGTCGCGAGGAACTCGCGAATGGCGCGCAGCACGATGTCGTTCATGCTGGCGCCCGTCGCGAAGGCGTAGCTCCGTAGCGCCTCGTGCTCGTCCTTGGGCATCCGCACAGTCAGTACCTGGGTCTCGCTCGTGGCCATCGGGGGAAGCTCCTCGCTTGACAGCGTGCTATCACTCTATCGTACTCTGGCACGTCGAACAAGTGTTCGATACATTCAACCGGTGGCCCTGGCGGCGCTTCCCCGGCGGGACGAGCGGTCCCGCGAGCACCTTGACAACGCAGCCCGGCACGCCCGGCCCGTGGTCCTGGCCGGCGAGCGGGTCCTTACCGTCCCCGGCCCGCTGAGCGAGCTCCTCCCCGGCGGCGCCGTCCAGCGGGGGACGGTGGCGGCGATCGACGGCGATCCCGGTGCAGGAGCCACGGGGGTCGCGTTCCAGCTGGCGGCGGCGGCAACGGCCGCCGGTGAATGGGCCGCCGCGGTCGAGCTCGACGCGACCCTGGGCGGGCTCGCGGCGGGGGAGGCCGGGGTCGAGCTCGACCGTTTCGCGGTGGTCCGGCGGGTGCCCCCCGCCCGCTGGGCCGCGGTGGTCGCGGCGTTGCTCGACGGGATCAGCGTCGTGGTCGTCGAAGTGCCGGCGTTCGCGCGGATCGGCGACGCGAGGCGGCTGCTGGCCCGGACGCGTGAGCGCGGCGCGGTCCTGGTGGCGATCGGGCCGTGGCCGGCCGAGGCCGCGCTGCGCCTGCGGGCCGGGGGCTCGCTCTGGCGCGGCCTGGACCTTGGTGCGGGCATGCTCGCCGGACGCGACCAGCGGGTGCACGTCGACGGTCGCGGCGTCGCCGCCCGTGAACAGGTCGCGCTCGTCGAGGCCGGCTGATGGACGCGATGCCCGAGCGCACCGCGTGCCTGTGGTGCCCCGACTGGCCGATCGTCGTGCAGCGTGCCCGTGATCCCGCGTTGCGTGACGCGCCGGTCGTGGTCGTGGAACGCGCCGAGCGCGGGCTCGTCGTGATCGCGGCGTCGACCGAAGCGGTCGCGGAAGGCGTGACGCTTGGCCTGCGCCGGCGCGAGGCGGAGGCGCGTTGCCCGGGCGTGACGGTCGCAGAGGCCGATCCGAACGTCGAAGCGCGCGCCTTCGAGCGGGTCGCGCGCGCCGTCGAGACGTTCACGCCCCGCTTCGTGCTCGAGGAGCCCGGTCGGGTGACGTTCCCGACCCGCGGGCCGTCGCGATACTTCGGCGGCGACACCGCCATGGCCGTTCGCTGCCTCGACGCCGTACGCGCCATCGGGATCACCGACGCGCGCGTCGGCGTCGCCGACGGCGGGTTCGCAGCCGTGCTCGCGGCGCAGGCGGCCGAGTCCGGCGCCGCGTATGTCGTGCCACCGGGGGAGTCACCCGGGTTTCTCGCGCCCTGGCCCGTCGCCGTGCTCGAGGATCCCGCGCCCGGCGAAGCCGCGGGGCTGGCCGACCTGCTCGTCCGGCTCGGCCTGCGGACGCTGGGCGCGTTCGCGGCGCTGCCCGCCGGCGCCGTGCTCGGGCTGTCTCTTATACACATCTGACGCTGCCGACGAATGTGTCAATGTGTAGATGTGGGGGGTGGGG
>JBKPDG010000062.1:0-9644 GCA_046727755.1 Actinomycetota bacterium | reverse complement strand
GCTCTTCGGTGACGAAGTCGATCGCGAGGTTCGTCTGAGGCCCGTTCGCGATACGGGGAGCCGGCTCTAAGTCCGTGGCTGAGCAGCGTCGAAATCGCGGCGAGCCACCGAACCCGCCTTGAGCTCCTGAGGCGGTGCGGGGGAGCGCATGTCGCCGGTTCCAGGCGCGCGTCAGTCGCCCATTGTCCATAGCGACGAGAGTCGGGCACCGATCGGCGACGCGTCGGTACTCCTCATTCGCCTGGGCTATGCCAAACCAGTGCGGCACAGTCGCGAGGAGCTCGGCGCAGGTCGCGCCGCCTCCCTCCTCAAACCAGACGAGCCTCACCGCGCGACGATCGCACACTGCTCGACGACGCCGGGCGTCATTCTGCTGCTGGCTAGGCGCACGAAGCTGCACACGTAGCCGTTGTTCTGGCGCGCCCGGCGCCAAGCTGAAGTCCAGAGTCTGTAGGGAGCGGCCTCGTTCAGCCGGACCCCATGCGCGAACGCCCCGGCCGAGCGGTTAGCGACGCCGGGCGCGCAGGACGACGTCGGCGATGTGCGGGGTATCGGGCGGCGGGTCGATGCGCGGCTCGAGGGCATGCAGCTCGACCGTGAAGTCCTCGCCGAGCAGCCGTCCGAGGTCGTCGGCACCGACGTAGTCGGCCGGGTCGAAGCCTTGCGACTTCATGTGCTCGCGGTGTTCGTCGTCGAGGTGGTGGTAGACGGCGAGCAGCAACCCACCCGGGCGCACCGTGTCGAGCAACGTCCGCACGGCGGCCTCACCGGCGGCCTTGGGCAGCGCCGGGTACTGCATCGACACGAGGTCGAACGAGCGGGCCGGGAACGGTGTCTGCAGGACGTCCCCGCAGACCCACTCGACCGCGGCGCTGGCCAGCTCGGCAGCCTCCCGCGCCCGCCACACGGCGACATCGGAGATGTCGATCGCAATGACCGTCCAGCAGCGCCGAGCGAGCCAGATCGCGTCGGCGCCCTCACCACAACCGACGTCGAGCGCCCGGCCAGGGGTGAGGTCGGCGACCTCGGCGACGAGCCGCCCGTTCGGGCACCCGCTCCACATCGTCCCGTCGCGCTCGCTGTACCTCGCGTCCCACTCGGCGGCCTGTGCCGCCGCGCCGAACCGCTGCTCGCCGTGTTCGTGCTCGTGCACGGTCCGCACGGTAGACGCCATCCGACTGGTGCGAGGTTCACGTCGTGCAGACGACGACGATCGTGCGCTCGGCGTGGCGGTTGAGACAGAGATGATGCCGCGGCGACGGGCTGACGACATGGTCCTGTGCACACGTGTCGCGCCCGATACGGCGTTCCGAGCAATGCCGGCGCGCACAGAACGACACACCGAACGACGGCTCATGGACGTGATCCAGCGACGCAGATCCACACATCGGTGCTCGGCTCGACGCGTCACTCATTCGCAACCAGTAGCGTCCACCGGTTGCTTTGCGACCGTCCCGCAGGTCGCGGGGTTTGACAGCTCTACGAGTGTTCTTAGGTCAGTTGTTCAGCGGTCCGTGCTCGTCAAGTTGGCCCCGGATCGCGCCGTTCGGGCAGCCCACATCGGATGGACTCGTCTGGATCTGCACGTAGAAGTCCCGCGGGTGGGCCCGGATGTCCGCCACGAGTCTGACGTTGGTGAAGACGCCAACGGTAATGAAAGGGCGATTACCAATCTCGCCACGGTCAGAAAGGAACGGCAGCCTCTGGACTTCCTGTCCGGCGATGCCTGGGGGGCCATGGAAAATGAAAACTGAGCTCACCTCGTCGCCCGGCAGGTTGCTCGCCCCCACCCCGAAGCTCACCGCGCCGAGCGCTTCGTCTCGGACTGTGAAAGACGCGTGCCCTCGCGCCGCGTTCGTGGCGTGTTCACAACGGGGCACTACTTCATTGGCGCTGAGCACCACTTGGAACTCTTTCGCCGGTGGCTGATCCGCCCCCGCGACCGGCATGGACGCAACGGCCGAGACGGCGATCACTCCGAGTGCTGCGAAGAGCCTTTGCACGGCCTTGCCCCTTACGTCTACTCGCCATAGGAAACCTACTCGCGGCGGAACGAACGGCTGAGCGGTTCGTCGACTCGGCTCCGTGGTGACCGCGGGGCGGGTCGTCTCGCGGGGTACCGGAACTCGCGCCCACGGTGAATGGGCTGTTCAGATGGCGCTTTCCCGCTGCTCAGCGCGCGTGCAAGGTCCGCGGTCGGTGAGCCATCATCGCGACGAACAATCCGCGCCGAGGAGGCAGGATGCGCGCCCTTCAGATAGCGCTGAGACGACCATGTTCACGTCGGTCGTTCCGATACCCACGGTCGGCCACCTGGCCGTGAGCTCTTATCTGATCCGCGGCGAGGAGCCCACGGTGATCGACACCGGGATCACGCCTGAGGTCCCGCAGTTCGATGTCGCGCTGCGGGAACTCATCGATCCAAACGAGATCCGGTGGATCTTTGTGACGCACGCCGATCGCGACCACGTCGGTGCCCTCGGCCGGCTGCTCACCGAAGCGCCGAACGCGACCGTCGTGACGAGCCTGGTGACCTTCGGTCTCATGAGCGTCGGGTCGGAGCCGATCCCTCCCGAACGCGCCTTCCTCGTCCACGACGGGAGCACCCGCGACATCGGCGATCGCACGCTGCGTGCCGTTCGGCCGCCGACGTTCGACAACCCAGGGACGCTCGCCTTCTTCGATCCCAAGCAGAACATCCTGTTCAGCGCGGACTGCTTCGGCGCACCGTTCACGACGCCCGAAGCCGCGCTCGCCGACGACGTCGCCGCCATCCCCGACGACGAGTTGGCGCCGGGGCAGCTGCTTGTGGGGGAGCGTCGACAGCCCGTGGGCCCACTTCGTAGAGGAGGCCCGGTTCGCCGACAACCTCAACCGCTTCGTGCAGGATCGGCCGGACAAGGTGCTCGGGACGCATCTCCCGCCGATTCACGGCGACCTCGATCGGCACGTCAAGACGCTGACGAGGTGCCGTCGTCGACGCCGTATGTCACCGCCGACCAGGCTGCGCTCGAGGCCTTCATGGCGGCGATGGCGCCGCAGTAGCTCGTCCCGCCACGGCCCATTCCAGACCCTGCGGCTCGGGAATGAACGACCGGCCCGGCGCGTTCTCTCCCGTAATCCTGTAATCACCGGCCCCGGAAGCCCAGGAGGCCCCGTGAACGAGACCACCGAGCGCTTGACCCTGCCGTTGCTGCCCCTGGGCACGGGCGTCGTGCTCCCGCAGATGGTCGTCACCCTCGCGCTGGAGACCGACGAGGCGAAGGCCGCCGCCGACGCCATTGGCGACGACGGCCAGCTGCTCCTCGTGCCGCGGGTCGACGGGCGCTACGCCCGGGTCGGGACGATCGCCCGGGTCGAGAGCGCGGGCGAGCTGCCGAACGGCGTCCGTGCCCTCGTGCTGCGCGGCGTCCAGCGTGCGGTCGTCGGGGTCGGCGTCGCCGGCACCAGCTCGGGGCTGTGGGTCGAAGCGGAGCCTGTCGAGGAGTCGGGCGAGCCGACCGAGCGCGTGCGCGAGCTGGCGCGCGACTACCGGGCCATCGTCGGCGCGATCGCAGAGCGTCTCGGCGCCGGGCGGCTGCGCGAAGCATTGCGCGGCGTCACCGATCCCGGCGCGCTGGCGGACACGGCCGGGTGGTGGCCCGACCTGGAAGCCGAGCGCAAGGTCGAGCTGCTCGAGACGTTCGACGTCGAGGAGCGGCTGGAGAAGGTCGTCGCCTGGGCGCGCGACGCCCTCGCCGAGCTCGACGTCGCCGAGAAGATCCGCTCCGAGGTCACCGACGGCATGGAGCGTCAACAGCGTGAGTTCCTGCTCCGCCAGCAGATGAGCGCGATCAAGAAGGAGCTGGGTGAGGACGGCGACGACGACGTGATCGAGGAATACCGCCGTCGCATCGCCGAAGGCGGCCTCCCCGAGGCCGTGAGCGAGTCGGCGACCCGGGAGGTCGATCGGCTCGAGCGCACCAGCGAGCAAAGTCCGGAGCACGGCTGGATCCGCTCCTGGCTCGACTCTCTGCTCGACGTGCCGTGGGGTGCGCGCTCCGAGGACAGCCTCGACGTGAACGACGCTCGCCGCGTCCTCGACGAGGACCACACCGGTCTGTCCGACGTGAAGGATCGCATCGTCGAGCTGCTCGCGGTGCGCAAGCTGCGCGCCGAGCGAGGGCTCGAGGAGACCGACGGTCATCGCGGCGCGGGCGCGATCCTCGCGCTCGTCGGCCCACCGGGCGTCGGGAAGACGTCGCTCGGCGAGTCGGTAGCCCGCGCGCTGGGACGGAAGTTCACACGCGTCGCGTTGGGCGGCATCCACGACGAGGCCGAGATCCGCGGCCACCGCCGCACGTACGTCGGGGCTCGCCCCGGGCGGGTCGTCCGCGCGCTTACCGAGGCCGGCACCATGAACCCCGTCGTGCTGCTCGACGAGATCGACAAGGTCGGCGCCGACTGGCGCGGCGACCCGTCGAGCGCGCTGCTCGAGGTGCTCGACCCGGCGCAGAACCACACGTTTCGTGACCACTACCTCGAGGTCGACCTCGACCTGTCCGAGGTGCTGTTCCTCGCGACCGCCAACGTCGCGGAGACGATCCCGGGGCCGCTCCTCGACCGCCTCGAGGTGATTCGCCTCGACGGTTACACCGAGGACGAGAAGGTCGCGATCGCGCGGGATCACCTGCTCGTGCGTCAGCGCGACCGCAGTGGACTGCGCGACGACGATGTCACACTGGGCGACGACGCGCTCCGGCTCGTCGTCACCGACTACACGCGTGAAGCCGGCGTGCGGAACCTCGAACGAGAGATCGGCAAGCTGCTGCGCAAGGTCGCGGCGCGGCTCGTGAGCGGCGACGCGCAGGCGCCCGTCAACGTCGACGAGTCCGTCGTGAGTGACGCGCTTGGTCGTTCGAAGTTCTTCAACGAGGTCGCCGATCGGGTCAACGGTCCCGGCGTGGCGACGGGTCTCGCGGTCACCGGCGTCGGTGGCGACGTGCTGTTCATCGAGGCCTCGGTCATGGACGGCGAGGCCGGGCTCACCCTGACCGGGCAGCTCGGCGATGTCATGAAGGAGTCGGCGCAGATTGCGTTGTCGTACGTGCAGGCGCACGCCGACGAGCTCGCCATCGCACCCGCCGCCCTGAACCGCCGCTTCCACCTGCACGTCCCCGCGGGCGCCGTGCCCAAGGACGGTCCGTCGGCGGGCGTCACGATGACGACGGCGCTGGCGAGCTTGCTGAGCGGCCGGGCCGTGCGCAACAACGTCGGGATGACGGGCGAGGTCACGCTCCAGGGTCGCGTCCTGCCCATCGGAGGCGTGAAGCAGAAGGTGCTCGCGGCGCAACGGGCCGGGCTCACCGAGGTGATCCTGCCCGCTCGCAACGGCCCCGACCTCGACGATGTGCCCGAAGCGACACGCGACGCGTTGTCGTTCCACCTGGTCGACGACGTGCGTGATGTGCTCGCGGTCGCGCTCGAACCCGAGGCGCTGCCAAGCGCGGCATGAGCGCGCGTGCTCGTGCCGGCGTCAGACGTCGATGTCTGTGTGCTCGGTGATCTGCAGTACTTCCAGTGTGCGACCGAGTCCGAGATAGACGGCCAGGCACAAGGTGAGATCCAGGATCTCGTCGTCCGCGAAGTGATCGCGCAGCCTGCCGAAGAGCTCGTCGTCGATTGCACGATGATCGACCGCGAACCGCTCGGCGTACTCGATCGCCAGGCGCTGTCGATCGGTGTAGTCGGCGAAGGTTCGCCACTCATCGAGATGCTCGTACATCGCTTCGGTGACACCGGCTTCGACCGCTGATCGTGCTCGGAAGGTCGCGCACGCGCCGCACGCGTTGAGTTGTGCGATGCGCATACGGGCGACCTCGCGTTCGGCCGCCGGGAGCTTGCTGGACCCGTAGGTCGTGGTGATCATCTTGCGAACCATCCCGGCCATCTCGGGTCGCAAGGTCCACACCATGGCGCTGTCGCCGTCGGGCCCATCCGGGATGTCGATGCGCGCCACGGCGACGAAGTGTACGTGCGCCGTCATTCCGGGCGCTCGCTCGCTACGGTTTCTCGATGCGATCACCGCCGCCGACCCAGCCTTCGGGTGCGACCTCTGCACCCGCCATCGACCTCCTGTCCGGGGACTTCTACGGCGACGCCCGCGAGGCGTACCGGTGGATGCGTGCGAACGCACCGGTGCACTTCGACGCGAACAGCGGATTGTGGGGGGTGGCGACCTACGCCGGGGTCCTAGCCGTGGAGCGCGATGCGGCGACGTTCTCGAACGCGGGAGGAAGCCGTCCCGACACGGGCCCCTTGCCATGGATGATCGACATGGACGCCCCCGCACACCTCCAACGGCGCAAGCTCGTCAACCGCGGGTTCACGCCGGGACGGGTGCGGGCGAGCGCGGCCCACATCGGGCGACTCTGCGACGAGCTGATCGACGCCGTGTGCGAACGGGGCGAATGCGACCTGGTGGCCGACCTTGCTGCGCCGCTCCCGATGATCGTCATCGGCGACATGCTCGGCGTCCCACCCGCGGATCGCAACGACCTATTGCGGTGGTCCGATGACATGCTCGCCTCGCTCAGCGGTGAACCGGAGCGTGTCGAGGCGGCTGCGACCGCGTTCGGTGCTTACCAGGAATACGCCCTCGGGTTGATCGAGGCTCGGCGTGAAAAGCCAGCCGACGATCTCGTGAGTGTGCTGGTGCACGCCGAGGTCGATGGCGCCCGCCTGGACGACAGCGAGATCGTCTTCGAGTCACTCTTGCTCCTGGTCGGCGGGGACGAGACCACCCGCCACGTGATCAGCGGCGGCATGGAACAGCTGCTCAGGAACCCTGGCGAGAGGAAGAAGCTGCTGGACGAGCCCGATTTGCTGGCGAGTGCGGTTGAAGAGATGCTTCGGTGGGTGACGCCGATCAAGAACATGAACCGCACCGTCACCCGGGACGTGGAGCTCGGCGGGCAACACCTTCGCGCCGGCGACAAGGCGCTCGTTCTCTACGAGTCCGCGAACTTCGACGACGCGCACTTCGAACAACCCGATCGCTTCGACGTGGAGCGGTCCCCGAACGATCACCTCACCTTCGGTTTCGGCGCGCACTTCTGCCTCGGAGCGAGCCTCGCCCGCCTCGAGGTCTCCACGATGGTCGAGCGTCTGCTGAACCGTTTCCCGGACCTGGCGGTCGCCACCGACGACGCACTCCCTCGCTTCATCGGCGCCATCACGGAGCTGCCCGTCCGCTTCTCGCCCACATCGCCGCGCTCCCTGACTGAGAATCCTGGAATGGGAACACGTGAGCGGTAGCGATGCGGAGCCTCGCTACGTTCGTCCCGGCTGGTTCACGAACCATGTCTTCAATCCCACGGTCGCGTTCCTGACGCGGGCAGGGCTGAGCGTCTGGGGGTCCCGGGAGCTGCGTGTGCGCGGTCGCACGAGCGGCGAGTGGAGAACTACTCCCGTCAACCTCTTGACCTACGAAGGCGATCGCTACCTCGTCGCAGCCCGAGGCGTGACGCACTGGGTTCGTAACCTCCGTGCCGCGAGAGAAGGAGAGTTGCGTGTCGGGAGACGCACGGAACCGTTCCGGGCGACGGAGCTCCCGGATGAGGAGAAGCCGCCGATCCTGCGTGCCTACCTCAAGCGCTGGAAGGCCGAGGTGGGCGTCTTCTTCAGTGGCGTCGGCGGCGACTCCTCGGAGGAAGAGCTGCGCCGCATCAGCCCCGACCATCCGATCTTCCGCATCCAGCACACTTCCGCACCGAACGCCTAGCGGTCAGCGCGCCTTCGCTTCGTCGAGTTGGGCGAACAGCTGGGCGTACTGCGCGAGGTGACGATCGCCGAGGAACTCCTCCGTCGCCCGCCGCCGCGCGCTCGCGCCGAGCCGCTCGGCGTACGGACGGTCGTCGAGTAGCCGGCGCATGGCAGTCCCGAATTCGACGGGGTCGCGGGGGTCGTCGACCAGGAGGCCGTGCTCGCCGGAAACAATCTGGTCGACGATGCCGCCGACGGCGCTGGCGACGATTGGTTTTCCCTTCCACATCGCTTCGGCCACGGTCAGCCCGAAACCCTCGGCGAGGCTCTTCTGGGTGATCACTGCGGCGTGACGCTGAATGGCGTTGACAATGGCCGCGTTCTCGTCGGTGTCGTGCATCGGCAGGCAAGCCAGATGGATGCGGCTGCGCTCGGCGTGCGGGAGTCGCCGCCAGACCTCGATGCAGTGCTCGAACGTGGCCGCGCCTTCCGGGTCGTCGGCGACTCCCGTCACCACGGGGCCGGCAAGGAGGAGATGAGCCGGACCTACCCCGTCGACGTGCTCGGCGAATGCCGTCATGACGCCGGCCATGTCCTTCAGGGGATCCCAACGCGACACCTGGACGACGAGCGGAGCGTCGGCGGGCGGTGGCGGGCCCGTCTGGAGCACGTCGACATGGCGGTCGATGCGACCGGGTGACCCGTCCTCACGAGTGAAGGCGGCCGCCGGCGCGGCGCTGTCGCCCTCGAGCAGGCCGACGTAGTGCAGGATCGAGTCGACGGCCTCCTCGCTCATCGGCTGGTTCTTGGCGGAGAACGGGTCGATTGACGGCGGGATGACGAACACGCGTCGCGGATCGGCCCAGGCGGGCACGTACATCGCGCGGGTGAACACGTAGGCGTCCGCGTAGTCGAGGTACGGGCGCAGGAACGCCCACGCCTGCTCGACGTGCGCGTTCACGGCGTCGGCGCCGACGTGGCAGCGCCAAACGACGATGACGCCGGCGCGGGCCAGGGCTTCCGCAAGTCCGGCGGTTTGGGGATCGTGGAGCAAGACGATGTCGCGAGGGCGAACCAGGGCGAGCAGCTCGTCGGCGTTGGCGCGCTGCACCTCTTCGTAGTGGAGTCGCTCGTCGGCCCCGAGCGGACCGCCGTCACCGGGCGCGCCGTGGAGGTTGTTGTGGATGCGCTTCGTGATCGTGAAGAAGTGTGGGTCGCCCTTGATGACGACCCATTGCGTGTCGATGCCCGCACCGCGGGCGTACGCCAGGAGGGTACGGAGCATCTCGGCGACGCCGCCCCCGGCCGCGGTCGAGTTGACGTTGAGCACTCGGCGCCCAGCGAGCATCTCGCGTGCGGCCTCCGCGGTCGCTTCGAAACGCCTCGCGCGCTCCGGACCGATCAGCGGTTTCAACCGCCGAGGAGTGCAAGCTTGGACGTGAACATCCTCGAGCTTCATGCCGTGACCGGCACACGCCACTCGACGATGGTGCCCCCCGTCTCCATGCGCGACGCCGTGAGGTTCCCGCCCATGGCCGTGGCACGCTGCTCGATGTTCTGCAACCCGCGACCGTTCCTTCTTGGAGTCGGGAGGCCCGTGCCGTTGTCGATCACAGTGACAACGACATCCGTACCCGCTTCGACGGTGACATTCACATGTGACGCGCGCGCGTGCTGGGCGACGTTCGACAGCGCTTCTTGGAGAACGGCGAGCAGGTGCTCGGCCGTTCTCTCGGAGACGACCGTGTCGACCGGCCCGTCGATGCGCAGCTCGGGCGAGAACCCGAGCGTCTCGCGTGCCCCGTCGACCATGGCGAAGATCGAGACCCGGAGCCCACGCTGCGCCGGCACTTGCAGCGCGGAGATCGTGCTGCGGATCTCTCGAATGGTGATGTCGAGCT
>JBKPDG010000061.1:0-5710 GCA_046727755.1 Actinomycetota bacterium | reverse complement strand
GCGATGCCCTGACCGCCCCGTTGGCCGGGCGCGCCGGGCGCCGGCCCGCGTGCCGCCGCCACCGTCGCCTCGATGGGCTCCAGCCACGGGCTGGGCGTCCGCCGGTACGTGCGCATCCCCACCGTCCGCTTCTGGGCCCAGCTCACGTGCAGGTTGCGCTCGGCGCGTGACAACGCCACGTACAGGAGTCGCAGCTCTTCGGCCTTCTCGGACGGGGCCTCGGCGTGCACGATCGGCACGAGCCCCGTCTCCATGCCGGCGACGAAGACAGTGTCGAACTCGAGCCCCTTGGCCCGATGGAAGCTGAGGAGCTCGACGGCGTCGCCGCCCGACGCCCCGGTGTCGTCGCCGGCGCGCAAGGCGGTCTGCAGGAACTCGAGGAACCCCGCGAGCGACCCGTTCCCGCCGTCGGCGACGAGGTAATCGCGACCGAGACGGCCGATCGCCTCCACGTGCTCACGGCGTTCCTCGGGCGCGTGGGCGGCGCTCTCGGTCAGGGCTTCCAATTGGCCCGCGAACGGCACACCGGGCTGGGCGCGGGTTCGTTCGCGCAGCTCGTCCAGCGCGACCTGCACCTCGGGTCGGTCGAGGAACCGCCCACCGCCCCGGACCCGGAACGGGACGCCCTCACGACGTAGCGCCTCCTCGAAGAGCGCCGACTGCGCGTTCGTGCGGTACAACACCGCCGCCGACGACCACGGCGTCCCGGGCGGGTGGTCCCGGCGCAGCGTGCGGGCCACGCCCTCGGCTTCGGTTTCGTCGCTCGAATACGAGCGGACCGCGGGGAGCGGCCCGTCGGGGCGGGAGCTGTGGACGACGGCGCGCGCGCCGGTCGTCGCCAGCACCGAGGCCGCCGCCGCTACGACCTGCGGCGAGGAGCGGTAGTTCGTGCCCAGGCGAACGACAGCGGCGTTCCGGAAGTGCTCAGTGAACTCGGTGAGATACGACGCGTCGGCGCCGGCGAACCCGTAGATCGCCTGGTCGCCGTCGCCGACGACGCACAGGTCGGAGCGGTCGCCGAGCCAGGCGCGCACGAGGCGGAACTGGGACGGGTTGGCGTCCTGGAACTCGTCGACGAACACGTGCTGGAACCGCCACCGCTGCGCGGCCTGGAACTCGGCATCCGTCTCGAGCGCCTCGGCGCACCAGCTGATGAGGTCGTCGAAATCGACGAGCCCCCGCCGCCGGCGCTCGCGCTCGTAGCGCTCGAAGAAGACGGCCACCTCGGCTGGGGGCCGCGGTGGGTCCCGGCGCGCTGCCCCCGCCGCGACCTGGTAGCCGTCGGCACCGATGAGCCGCGCTTTCGCCCATTCGATCTCGGCCGCGACCTCGGCGGCGAGCAACGCGCGGTCGCGCCCCCGCCCCGGCAGCATCGGCACGAGGAGCCGGGCCTTGCGATCGAGGAGCTTCGGCATCGGCCGGTCGCGGTCCTCGCAGCGGCGCCGCAGTTGCGCGAGGGCGATGGCGTGGAAGGTGCCGGCGGCGACTTGGCGGCGGACGCCGAGCCGAGTCAACCGGTCGCCGAGCTCGCCGGCGGCCTTGCGCGTGAAGGTGACCGCGAGGGTGTGCGCGGGGTCGATGTGTGCGTGCCGGGCCTGCCACGCGATGCGGCGGGTCAGGACCCGCGTCTTGCCCGCGCCGGCGCCCGCCAGGATCGCCAGCGGAACGGCGCGCGTGGTGACGGCTTCACGCTGCGCGTCGTCGAGGCTCTCGAGCAACGGGTCATCGCGCACCCGAGGACCATACCGATCCGGTACGACAGAAACCGCGGACCGTCTCCAGAAACGGGAAGGGCGGAAATGGGAAAGGCCCCGAGTAGTCTTCGCTGCGTCGCAGCTCCGATCTCCTCGGGGCCTCACCGTTCGGACACTGCCTCGAGGGCTCCCCGGCGGGCGGGGTGCCCTCATTGCGGTGTCCCGGCCCCCCGGCGCCGGATCACTCCGACGTTCGGTCGCCGACCGACTCCTCGGACCCGTATTCCGGCGGCTGCCTTTGAGACATCACCAGTGCCGTGCCCTTGTCACCGGTGTCAGTGAACCTACGACCGCGGGCGCGCGCCGTCAAGGGCCTTTGTTCACTCGGCTACGTTCAATTTGATGCAGGTGTCGCGCGACCGCTTCGAGGAGCTCGTCGGCGACGCGCTCGACTCCATTCCTCCCGATCTCGCCGCGCACATGGACAACGTGGTGGTCCTCGTCGAGGACTGGCCGACGCGCGAGCAGCTCGGCGGACGGCCGGGCACGCTCCTCGGCATCTACGAGGGGGTGCAGCTCACCGACCGCTCGCCGCTCAACTACGCAGGCGTGATGCCCGATCGCGTCACGATCTTCCGGGGGCCATTGTGTGAGCGGTCCGGTGACGAAGCGCAGCTCGCCCACCAGATCCGGGTCACCGTGATCCACGAGATCGCACACCACTTCGGCATCGACGACGCCCGCCTCCGCGAGCTCGGTTGGGCATGACCACGTAGGCTGCGCGCGATGCGCGACCGGGCCCGCTGGCGCAACTGGGGTCGCAACCAGCAGTGCAGCCCCGCCGCCGTCGAGTCGCCCGCGAGCGAGCTCGAGGTCATCGAGGCGGTGCTGCGGGCGAAGCGGGCGGGACAGACCGTCAAGGTGGTCGGCGCCGGCCACTCGTTCACCGGGATCGCGTGCACGGACGGCCGCATGTTGCGCCTCGGTGCGCTCAACCGGGTCATCGCGATCGACCGCGAGGCGGGCACGGTGACCGTCGAGGGTGGCATCCCACTCTGGCAGCTGAACGACGAGCTGGCGACACGCGAGCTGGCGCTCGCCAACCTGGGCGACATCGACCGCCAGTCGATCTCGGGTGCGATCGCGACCGCCACCCATGGCGGCGGGAAGCGTTTCGGCGGGCTGGCAACCTTCGTCACCGGGCTCGAGCTCGTCACCACCGACGGCGAATTGCTGCGTTGCTCGCGTGACGAGGAGCCCGAAGTGTTCGCGTGCGCACGCGTCGGCCTCGGCGCGCTCGGCGTCATCACGAAGGTGACGCTCCAGTGCCAACCTGCATTCCGGCTCCACTCGATCGAGAAGCCCCAGCCGCTCGACGCCCTCGTCGACGACCTCGACGACATCGTCGACAACAACGAGCACATCGACTGCTACTGGTTCCCGCACACCGATGTCGCCACCGTCAAGATCGCCAACCGGACCGACGAGCCGATCCGGACCAAGTCGTCCTGGAAGGCGTGGCGCGACGACATCCTGCTCGCCAACTTCGCGTTCGGCGCCGCCGCCGCGCTCGGGCGGCGCCGCCCCGATCTGGTCCCGAAGCTCATGAACACCGTCGCCGGCGGGATCGGCAAGACCGAGGTCGTCGACGTGAGCCACGAGGTGCTCTGCAGCCGGCGCCTGGTGCGGTTCGTCGAGATGGAGTACGCCATCCCGCGGGCCGAGCTCGGCAAGACCCTGCTGCGGGTGCGCGACCTCATCGAGGGCGAGGGGCTGGCGGTCAACTTCCCGATCGAGCTGCGAGTGGCCGCGGCCGACGACATCCCACTGAGCACCGCGCACGGCCGGGAGACCGGCTACCTCGCGGTCCATCTCTCCGCGGGAACGCCGTTCGATCGGTACTTCCGGGGCGTCGAGGCGATCATGGACGACGTCGGCGGCCGGCCGCACTGGGGGAAGATGCACTACCAGCGGGCCGAGACTCTCGCGCCGCGGTATCCCGAGTGGGCGCGCTTCCAAGCCGTGCGCGCCCGCCTGGACCCCGACGGTCGGTTCGCCAACCCGTATCTCGACCGCGTCCTCGGCCCCGTCACGTCGTAATCTTCGAGCCGTGCCCTACCCGCGCCACCTGATCAACGAGGGCGAGTCGGTCGCGCTCGATCTCCACCCGCACTGGTGGTACTTCTCGAAGCACATCCTCACCGGCATCCCGCTGTTCCTCGCGCTCATCGGCGTGATTGCGCTCCGGGACAGCCCTGACGTCGTGAGGCAAGTTGTCGGCTGGGGCTGGGCGATCCTCGCGGTGATCTGGGCCGTGTGGCTCTTGACTAAGTACTTCCAGTGGCAGTTCACGTATTTCGTGGTCACCGACGACCGCGTGATCTTCCGTACGGGTGTGCTCGCGAAGCGCGGGGTCGAGATCCCGCTCGAGCGCATCAACAACATCAACTTCTTCCAAGGGGTGTGGGAGCGGGTCATCGGCGCCGGCGATCTCGACATCGAATCGGCCGGGCAGGAGGGCCAGTCCCACTTCGAGGACGTTCGCCATCCCGACGGGGTGCAGCAGGAGATCTACCGCCAGATGGAAGCCAACGCGCGCGAGCAAGCGAGCTGGTCGCAGCCGCAGGCGCAGCCGGTCGGAGGCGCCAGCATCCCCGAGCAGATCGAGCAGCTCGCGGCGTTGCGCGACAAGGGCCACATCTCAGTTGAGGAGTTCGAGTCCAAGAAGGCCGCGCTCCTCGAGCGGATGTAGCCACGGCTCTGCGCGTCGTCTCGCTCGTCCCGTCCGCCACCGAGACGCTGCGCGCCCTCGGCGTCGACCCGGTGGCGTGCACTCGATTCTGCGAGCAGCCCGACCTGCCGGCGGTCGGCGGCACGAAGAACCCGGATGTCGAGGCGATCGTCGCGCTGGCGCCCGACCTGGTGATCGTGAACGACGAGGAGAACCGGGCCGAGGACGCCGACACGCTCACTGCCGCCGGACTGCGCATGCACTCGATGTCGCCCCGATCGGTGGCAGCCGTCGGCCCTGCGATGGTCGCGCTCGGCGACGCCGTCGACGCCGAGGTACCGGCGCCGTTCGCCGAGCCGGGGTGGGACCGGTGGTTGGACGAGCAGCGCGGGTCGACTCCGAGCGAGCGGCGCCGGTGCGCCGTGCTCGTCTGGCGGCGGCCGTGGATGACGATGAGCGGAGACACGTACGGCTCGTCGCTGCTGGACCTGTTCGGCGTCGACAACGCCTTCGGCGAGGCGAGTGAGCGCTATCCGGAAGTGACGCTCGCGGAGATCGCGGCGCGCCGCGCCGATCTCGTGTTGCTCCCCGGCGAGCCGTACCCGTTCAAGGAGCGCCACGTCACGGAAGTCGCAGACGCGCTCCCCGACGCCGACGTCCGGCTCGTCGACGGCCGCGACCTGTTCTGGTGGGGGATCCGCACTCCGGCCGCGTTCTCCAGGCTTCGCGACGCGTTCATTGGTCCCTGAGCCTCGATATTCGACGGTGGAGGACCAATGAACAGGACACCTGCGTGCGATGCCGTCACCGCATCGGTGCGAGCGACCGCGCACCAGAACGGGCAATCGGGGTGCGTTCGCGATTCCAAGCGCTAGGCAGCCGAGCGTCGTGGCCACCCCGGCCGTTGATCGTGGCGCCGGCGGTGAGTCCGGCCCGGCGGGGTCGTCTACACAGGGACGCATCGCCACCCGGCAAAGGAGGACACCATGGGCAAGCTCATCGTGACCGAGTTCGTGACGCTAGACGGGGTGGCACAGGCGCCTGGAGGGCCCGACGAGGATCCCGACAGCGGCTTCACGCACGGCGGATGGCAGGCGCCACTGCTGGACCAGGAGGCCGGCAGGGTCATGTTCGAGCAAGCGAGGAGCATGGACGCCCTACTCCTCGGCCGAAGGACCTACGACATCTTCGCCAACTACTGGCCGGGAGCACCGGAGGAGATCCCGTTCACCGGCCTGCTCAACGGCGTCCCCAAGTACGTCGCCAGCCGCACGCTGGCCGGCCC
>JBKPDG010000060.1:0-22026 GCA_046727755.1 Actinomycetota bacterium | reverse complement strand
GGCCCTGGTCATTCCCCTCAGGCCGCGGTCTGGGTGGCGTTGGCGATCGGCACGGCGAAGGCCCGGCACCATACGAGCACGGTCCAGCCCGGCCCGGGTTGGGTCCCGCTCGGCAGCTCGTAGTCGGAGGTCGTGCCCACGTTTCCTCGCAGGCCGCCCAGGTCGGTGCCGCCGGGGTTCTCCCGGTTCTCGCCTTCTTGGACGTAGACGACCGGGTCGGGCGCGCCTTCGATGTCGAAGTTCTCGAACCGCAGCACGTACGACCCGTCCGGCTGGCGGATGATCGAGGCCGCACCGCTGGCGGAGTGGTCGATGCCCCGGAGCTGGCCGGAGCTCACTCGCACCGGCCCGGCCGGCGCGGGCGCAGGTGGCGCTCCCGGCGCGGCCGGAGCCGCTGCCTCCGACGCGTCCTGGACGGTTCCCTTCACGACCTTCGTGTTGTCGACCTCGTCGACGTAGTAGGGCCGGACGACGATGACCGCGATCGCCACCGCGATCACGGAGAGAACACCGGCGCGGACCCAGATCCAGGGCACGAATCGGCGCAGGAGCCAACCGATCACCACCCAGCCGACGACGATGGCGCCGATGAGCAGCATGGCTTGCACGCTCTTTGTCGCCGTCCACGCCTCGGAGGTCTTCGTGATGAAGAAGAACCCGAAGACGACGGCCAGGAACACCCCCGGCAGCGCCAACGCGATGCGCTCCGGCCACGTGCTTCCCCGACGTCGACGAGGTGCGCCGGACTCTTTGTGGGGAGTGCGGACGTCGGTCGCCACGACAGACATTCTCGTACCGCGCAGCGGGACGCGCTGCTCGCGAAAGCCCCATTTCCCCGAATCGTAAGGAAGTCCTAGGCCCGATCGCAGCGGTTCCGTAGCATTCGGAGCGACAGGTCAGGGTGGGACGAGCAAGGGCAGGAAGCATGCGGCAGGACCGGGTGGGGATTCCGTGCTGACCGGCCTGACCTTCACGACCATCGGCCCGATCACCGGTCTGACGTTCAGACGATCCCCGGGCCGTAACCGCAGCGGCTCCCGGTCGGGGAGCGCCCCGGTGCACTCGACCGGTCGCGCGGGACCGGATAGAAGGGGTCCATGACCCCGATCACGCAGACGCCCGAGTGGAACGCGCTGCGCGACCACTACGAGCAGATCGAACGCACCCACCTGCGCCAGCTCTTCGCCGACGACGCGACGCGCGGCGAGACGATGACGCTCGAGGTCGACGACGTCTACCTGGACTATTCGAAGAACCGCCTCACCGGCGAGACGATCAGGCTCCTCGTCGCCCTCGCCGAGCGGGCAGGGCTCCGCCGGCGCATCGACGCCATGTTCGCGGGCAAGAAGATCAACGTGACCGAGGACCGGGCGGTCATGCACGTCGCGCTGCGCGCCCCCGAGGGTGAGCGCATCCTCGTGGACGGCACCGATGTCGTCCCCGAGGTGCACGCGGTGCTCCGGAAGATGGCGGCGTTCTCCGGCAAGGTGCGCTCCGGTGAGCACACCGGCCACACAGGCCGGCGAATCCGCAACATCGTGAACATCGGCATCGGCGGCTCCGACCTGGGACCGGCGATGGCCTACGAGGCGCTGAAGGGGTTCAGCGATCGCGACTTGACCGTGCGCTTCGTCTCCAATGTGGACGGCATCGACATCCACGAGTCGCTGCGCGACCTCGATCCGCACGAAACGCTCTTCGTTGTCTGCTCGAAGACATTCACGACGCTCGAGACGTTGACGAACGCGCGCACCGCCCGGGACTGGTTGCTTGCATCACTGAAGGACGACTCTGCAATCGCTAAGCACTTCGTCGCGGTGTCGACCAACACCGAGAAGGTGGCGGCGTTCGGGATCGATACCGCCAACATGTTCGAGTTCTGGGATTGGGTCGGCGGACGGTACTCGTACGACTCCGCCATCGGGCTCTCGGTGATGATCGCCATCGGCGCCGACCGGTTCCGGGAGATGCTCGCCGGCTTCCACGCGATCGACGAGCACTTCCGCACCGCGCCGTTCGAGCGCAATCTGCCCGTCCTGCTCGGCCTGATCGGCCTTTGGTACAACGACTTCTTCGGCGCCGAGACGCAGGCGATCCTGCCGTACAGCCAGTACCTGTCGCGCTTCCCCGCCTATCTCCAGCAGCTCGACATGGAGAGCAACGGGAAGTCGGTGACCCTCGACGGCGACCCGGTCACGTGCATGACCGGCCCGATCGTGTGGGGTCAGCCCGGCACGAACGGTCAGCACGCGTACTACCAGCTCATCCACCAGGGCACGCGCCTGATCCCGTGCGACTTCATCGGCTTCGTGAACGCCGACACGGAAGTCGGCGACCACCAGAACCTGCTCATGGCGAACTTCTTCGCCCAGACCGAGGCGCTCGCGTTCGGGAAGACCCGCGCCGAGGTCGAGGCCGAGGGGGTGCCGGCGTTCCAGGTGCCGCACCGCACCTTCCGCGGCAATCACCCCACCAACACGATCCTGGCCGAGAAGCTCACGCCCTACGTGCTCGGCCAGCTCGTCGCCATGTACGAGCACAAGGTGTTCACGCAGGGGACGATCTGGCACATCAACTCGTTCGACCAGTGGGGCGTCGAGCTCGGCAAGAAGCTCGCGCAACGCATCATCCCGCAGCTCGAGGACCCGGATCGTGAGCTAGACCACGACAGCAGCACGAATGCCCTGATCCGCCGGTACCGGAGTCTTCGACCCTGATGCGCGCGCCGGGCACGCAAGCGCTACGGTTTCGGACGCTATGCGACGTGTGACGAGCACGGTGTTGCTCGTCGTGGCAGGGGTCATGGTCCCCGTCGTCGTCCTGGCCAACTGGGCCAGTGCGACGCTCTACGAAAGCGACACCTTCAGCGAGCGGGCGGTCCAGCCGCTCGAGTCAGAGGCCGTTCGGCAGGAGCTTTCGCGCAGGCTGACCGACCAACTCGTCCAGGCGGGGAACCAGCAGGCGACGAGCTTCCGGCCCGCCTTCGAGCTGGCGCTCGAAGGGGTGATCGACACCGACACGTTCAAGTCGATCTTCCGCAACGCGGTTCGGCGAACGCACGAGTCGATCATCGAGCAGGGAGAAGGCGGTGGCCGGCAGGGTCTCGACCTCGGCGCCTCGTTCAGTCTCATCACGGCCAGCCTCCAAGCCGGCGGGGGAAACCAGCAGGGAGCGAGCGGTCTCGACAACAGCCTGAGTGACATCACGGGAACGATCGACGATTACGGGCTCTGGAGCGCCGAGGGGATCATCGGCCAGATCGCCCTTGGTTCCCTGCTCCTCGCGCTGGCGGCCGCCGCCGGCAGCATCCTGCTCGCCGAGGACCGGCGACGAGCAGTGCGCCGTCTCGGCATCGCGGTCGTGATCGGCGGCCTCTTCATCGTCGCCGTGCTCTTCGTGGCCACTTGGCTCGTGGGCAGTCAGATCGACGACTCCCAGCTCGCCGACGCCATCACGGGCGCGCTCCGCGAGGTCACCAACGACGTCCGTCTCATGGGCCTCTGGCTCGCGGCGTACGGACTGATCGTCGCGGCCGCAGCCGCAAGCTCCGACCGCCGCTACACGCCCGTCGAGGTCTGGAACCGGGTGCGCGGTTGGGTCGAGCGGCGGCGACGGACAACGAAGGGGACGATCCTCCTCGGCGTCCTCGGGCTGTTCATCAGCATCGTCTTCATCCAGGAGCCGACCGGCAACTTCGAGCTGCTCATCCGAGCGGCCGCGCTGTGGGTCGGTTACCTCGCCGTCACCGAGCTCCTGCGTCTCGTCCGCACGGTCGCAGCGCAGAGAGCGGAGCGCCGCGCCGTCTGGCCCCGCATCGCGATCATCGGGGGAACACTCGCGGTCATCGCAGGCGTCGTGACGGTCGGGTTCGTGCTCCTGACGCGGGGTGCCGCCAGCCAGGCGCAGGCCGCCGAGACGCAGGTCTGCAACACCGACCGGACGCTGTGTGATCTCAGGATCGACCAGGTGACGTTCCCCGGCGTCCACCACGCGTTCGCGTCGTCGGAGTACCCGGGCTACTTGTTCGCGCAGCAGGTCGGGACCATAACGGACCAGCTGCGTGCCGGCGTGCGATCCCTGAACATCGACACCCACTACGGGGTTCCTTCCACCGCGCGGATCCCCGGTCAGAACACTCAGATCGTTCTCACCGACAAGGTGGCGACAGACGCGACCCGGGCGCACGGCGACGAAGATCCGGCAGCCGCGAAGCGAGCGGCGGAGCTCGCCGCGGGAGCGCCGAAGGCCGCCAACGCAGAGCGCGCGATCTACATGTGCCACAGCAACTGCGAGTCCGGTGCGATCAAGCTCGAAGACGGTCTCGAAGAGATCAAGACGTTTCTCGACAGCCACCCCGACGACGTGCTGCTCCTCACCAATCATGACTTCACGAGCCCGGCCGACACCGCCGCCGTCATCCAAGCCTCCGGCCTCGCCGACCGCGCGTTCACCCTGCAGCCGGGCGAACCACTACCGACGCTCCGCACGTTGATCGAGAACGGGCAAAACCTGTTGGTCTTCGCCGAGCGGGGGGACCCGGGCGGTCCGCCCTGGTACCACAACATGTACGACTGGTTCCAGGAGACCACCTTCTCGTTCACCAACGAGAAGGAGTTCGACTGCACGCCGAACCGGGGACCGACCGACGCGCCGATGTTCCTCATCAACCACTGGCTCACCTTGTCGCCGCCGAACCCGAATCTGGAGGCGGAGGCGAACTCGAGCGCAGTGCTCGACAAGCGGATCGAACAGTGCCTCCGTGAACGCGGCCTCGTTCCCAACATCCTCCAAGTCCAGTTCGCCGAACGCGGCGACCTCATCTCCACGGTGGCATCACTCAACGACAGACGGCTGGAGGAAGACCGCGCAAAGGCCAACGCCGCACAGATACCCCCCGAACCCCCGCCGCACGCGGCGGCACCAACGCCCGAGCCCGGGCAGGTGCGGCCCCTGCCCGAGCCCACCCTGTTCACCACGTTGACCGGAGGCAACCCGGCCCGCTTCTGTCGCGCCGTACCGTCCGCGACCCTCGCCGTCTCCGCATGGGCTGTCGCCGTTCTCGGAGCCGATCCCTCCGAAGCGGCACTTGCTGACCTCGCGTACGGGCCAGTGCTGGCGCGGAACCTGGACCCCTACGTCAAGGTGGCGCCGCAAGAGCTCGTTCCACGAGCCACTCCGATCCTCGATCGGGCGAACGCGGCGGTTGAGGGGCTCCGCGCGCTCGGACTGAGGGATCGTGACATCAAGCGGCTTGCGAACTCGGCATCCGACCAGCTTCTCAGCCCAGACTCGCCCGACGGGACGGTCGTCCGGGCCGCGCTCATCAATCAGCTCGAGAAGAAGGTCGACCCGGAAGCTCTGCGCCAGGCAGCGGCCGACTTCGGTGCCGCGCACGGTGACCCGACGCCGCTCATGGACCTGGGATTCGTGCCGAGGGAGGTCGGCGTCGCGGCCGGCTACCCGTGCGCGTCGGGACCGGAGTAGTCCGCCCGGCTGACGGCGCATGAAGGTCGCGATCGCCGCCGATCACGCCGGGTTGCCGCTGCGGCGGACCATCGCCGACGCCGTCCGCGCCGCCGGGCACGAGCCGCTGCTCTACGGGCCCGACACCGCGCCTCCCGAGGGCATCGACTATCCGCTCGTCGCCAAGGCCGTCGCTGACGCGCTCAATGCGACGGACGCCGACCGCGGCATCCTCGTCTGTGGGAGCGGGGCCGGGGTGACGATCGCGGCCAACAAGCTGCCGGGCATCCGGGCGGCGTATGCGGCGGACCACTACACGGGCCATCAGATGGTCGAACACGACCACGTCAACGTGCTCACGCTCGGCGCCCGCGTGATGGGCCCCGAGGTCGCGGCCGACATCGTCGACGCCTTCGTGAACGCGGTGCCGAGCACAGAGGCGCGTCACCTTCGCCGTCTCGGCGAGGTCCTCGACTTCGAGCGCGAGCGCAGCATCAACTCGGCGACACGGCTGCACGACGCCGGGCAGAGCCTGTGGCTCGACAACATCACCCGCGCCCTGCTCACGAGCGGAACGCTGGCGCGCTACATCGCCGACCTCGCCGTCACGGGGCTTACCTCGAACCCGACGATCTTCGACAAGGCGCTGACAGGGAGCACCGACTACGACGAGCAGATCCACTCGCTACTGGCCTCGGGAACGGAGGGCGAGAAGCTGTTCTTCGAGCTCGCGCTGGTCGACCTCACCAAGGCGGCGAGCCTCTTCCGTCCGATCTTCGACACGACCGGGGGCGCCGACGGATGGGTGTCGTTGGAGGTCTCGCCCCGGCTGGCGCACGACACGAAGAGCACGGTCGACGAGGCCAAGGCGCTCCGCGAGAGGGCGGCCACACCGAACCTGTTCATCAAGGTGCCCGGCACGCCCGAAGGGATGCCGGCGATCGAGGAGCTCATCGCGGCCGGCGTGTCGGTCAACGTGACCCTGCTCTTCTCGCGCGAGCACTACGAGGCCGCTGCCGATGCGTACCTGCGAGGACTCGAACGCCGGAAGGAGCGCGGGCTGGACCTCGACGTGTCTTCGGTGGCGTCCGTGTTCATCTCACGCTGGGACGCCGCCGTGACCGGGAAGCTGCCCGACGACCTCAGCGGGCAGCTCGGGGTCGCCATCGCCAAGCGGACCTACAAGGCATACCGGGACCTGCTCGTGTCGGCTCGCTGGCAGGAGCTGGCGGCGGCGGGGGCCAAGCCGCAGCGGCTGCTGTGGGCGAGCACCGGCACCAAGGACCCGAACCTCGCCGACACCTACTACATCCATGCACTGGCGTCGGAGCAGACCATCAACACGATGCCGGAGAAGACGCTGCTCTCGTTCGGCGGGCACGGCGCGGTCGGCGACCTGCTGCCGGCCGACGGCGGCGACGCCGAGGATGTGCTCGCCCGCATCGGCGAAGCCGGAATCGACGTCGACGCGTTGGCGGCGACGCTCCAGGCCGAGGGCGCCGACGCCTTCGTAAAGTCATGGGACGACCTGCTCGCCTGCATCGGCTCGAAGTCCGACCAGGTGCGCACGGCGACTTGACCATGATGCGTGCACAGACCATGACAGTTCTGGTCCATGCACGCATCGAGCGATCGAGAGACAGAGAGGGGCAGTGATGCAGCTCGGGATGATCGGCCTGGGGCGAATGGGGGCGGGGCTCGTTCGTCGCCTCCAACGCGACGGCCACGAGTGTGTGGTCTACGACGTCAACGAGACGGCGGTGAAGGAGCTGACACGCGAGGGCGCGACCGGGGCTAGGTCACTCGCCGACTTCGCGTCGAAACTGACGAAGCCACGGGCCGCATGGGTGATGGTGCCAGCCGCGTTCACCGGTCAGACCGTCACGCAGCTCGCCGACGAGTTCGAGGCCGACGACATCATCATCGACGGCGGCAACTCGTACTACCGGGATGACATCGCCCGAGCGAAGGAGCTCGCCGAGAAGAAGATCCACTACGTGGACGTCGGCACGAGCGGCGGCGTGTTCGGGCTCGAGCGCGGCTTCTGCCTGATGATCGGCGGCGAGGAGAAGGTCGTGCAACACCTCGACTCGATCTTCGCCACGATCGCCCCCGGCGTCGACGCCGCGCCTCGCACGCCCGGGCGCACCGGCACGCCGAGCGCGTCGGAGCAGGGATACCTGCATTGCGGCCCCAACGGCGCCGGCCACTTCGTCAAGATGGTCCACAACGGGATCGAGTACGGGATCATGGCCGCTTACGCCGAGGGCCTGGCTGTCCTCGAGAAGGCCGACATCGGCAAGCAGGAGCAGACGGCCGACGCCGAGACTGCCCCGCTCGAGCACCCGGAGTTCTACCAGTACGACATGAACATCCCCGAGGTGGCCGAGGTCTGGCGGCGGGGCAGCGTGGTCGCGTCGTGGCTGCTCGATCTCACCGCGGTCGCCTTGCACAAGTCGCCGCAGCTGTCCGACTTCGCCGGTCGCGTGTCGGATTCAGGCGAGGGGCGCTGGACGGTGATGGCCGCCATCGACGAGAGCGTCCCCGCCCACGTCATCACGACCTCGCTGTACGAGCGCTTCAGCTCCCGGGGCGCGGCCGACTTCGCCGACAAGCTGCTCTCTGCGATGCGGAGCGAGTTCGGCGGTCACGCCGAGAAGGGGAAGTCATGAACTCCAAGCCGCAGGTGTCCGACGCGTTGGTGTTCTTCGGGGCAACGGGCGACCTCGCGTACAAGAAGATCTTCCCGGCGCTGTACGCGATGACGAAGCGCGGGCATCTCGGCATCCCGGTGATCGGCGTGTCTTCGTCACCATGGAGCGTCGACGACCTGCGTAAGCGCGCCCACGACAGCATCGAGGAGCACGGTGGCGGCGTCGACGACAAGGACGCGTTCGAAAAACTCGCGCAGTCATTGGGCTACGTCGACGGCGACTACCGGGACGACAAGACCTACGCCGCCATCCGCTCGGTACTGAACAACGCCAAGTCGAAGCGGCCGGCCCATTACTTGGCGATCCCGCCGAGCTTGTTCCCGACCGTCGTGGAAGGCCTCGGCAAATCGGGGGCCGCCAAGAATGCCCGCGTGATCGTCGAGAAGCCGTTCGGGCGTGACCTCGCGTCGGCCCAGGAGCTCAACCGAGTGCTGCACGCTGTTTTTCCGGAGCCGGCGATCTTCCGCATCGACCACTACCTGGGCAAGGAGCCGGTCGAGAATCTCCTCTACTACCGGTTCGCCAACTCGTTCCTCGAGCCGATTTGGAACCGCAACTACGTCCACAGCGTCCAGATCACGATGGCCGAGAACTTCGGCGTCCAGGGGCGCGGTCGCTTCTACGAGGAGGTCGGCGCGCTGCGCGACGTTGTCCAGAACCATCTCCTGCAGACCGCGGCCATCCTTGCGATGGAGCCGCCCGTGGGCGGGACTGTTGAGTCGCTACGCGACGAGAAGGAGAAGGTGTTCCGGGCGATGCGCACGCTGAAGCCGCGCGACCTCATCCGCGGGCAATTCGTCGGCTACCGCGACGAGGACGGCGTGGCGCCCGACTCCGACGTCGAGACGTTCGCCGCGGTGCGCGTGATGGTCGACTCCTGGCGTTGGGAGGGCGTGCCGTTCTACATCCGCGCCGGCAAATCGCTACCGATCACCACCACCGAGGTGATGGTGCGTTTGCGTCAGCCACCCCAGCGGGTGTTCCCCGAGGAGGTGATCGACTACGACGACGCCAACTACATGCGCTTCCGGCTCGGTCCCGACAAGGTGGTGATCGCGTTGGGCTGCCGTTCGAAGGCGCCGGGGGAGTCGTTCGTCGGCGCCTCCGTCGAGCTCTACCTGTGCGACCAGTCCGCCGACGAGGCATCGGCGTACGAGCGGCTCTTGGGCGACGCGATCGAAGGTGAGCCGCTGCTGTTCGCCCGCGAGGACGGCGTCGAGGAGGCCTGGCGGGTGGTGGACCCGGTGCTCACCCACCACGAGCACGTGCACACGTACGAGCAGAAAACGTGGGGGCCCGACGAGGCGGACTCGCTCGTGCCGGCAGGAGACTTCTGGCACAACCCCGAGCCGTGACCGCCGGAGAGCTCTGGCTCGTCCGCCACGGCGAGACCGAGTGGACGTCGACCGGCCAGCACACGAGCCACACCGACGTGCAGCTGACCGCGACCGGCCGCGAGCAGGCCACGTCGGTCGGTGGCGTCCTCGCGGGACGATCGTTCCGGTTGGTGCTGTCGTCGCCAATGTCGCGCGCCGTGGACACCTGTCGCCTGGCCGGATACGGCGACCGCGTCGAGACCGACGACGACCTCAAGGAGTGGGACTACGGCGAGGACGAAGGGCGCACCACGGCGGAGATCCGAGAGGAACGCCCGGGGTGGACGGTCTGGGCGGGATCACCGGGCGGCGAGCCCGTGGGCGAGGTCGCAGCGCGCGCCCGTCGCGCGATCGAACGGGCCACGGCCGCCGGAGGAGACGCCGTGTTGTTCTCGCACGGCCACTTCCTGCGCATCCTCGGCGCAACGTGGGTTGGCCTGCCGCCCGAGGGAGGTCGACTGCTCTCGCTCGGCACGGCGTCGCTCAGCATCCTCGGCCACGAGCGCGAAACGCGCGTGATCCGGGGGTGGAACTGGTCGTGCGAGGTCGACTAGCAACACAGGATGCCCGTCGAGCCGGTCCCCACGCCGAACGCACCTCCTGTCGCCGGGCCGTACTCGCCGGCGGTGCGGGCCGGTGACTGGCTCGTGCTCGCCGGTCAGGTCGGGCTCGACGCTGCGGCCGGTCGTCTCGCGGAGGGCGGGACGGCAGGCGAGGCGCGCCAGGCGCTGGCGAACATCACGACAGTGCTGACGGACTGTGGCGCGGGCTGGGGAGACGTCGCCAAGGTGACCATCTTCCTCATCGACATGGCGGAATTCGGCGTCGTGAACGAGGCGTACGGTGCGGTAGTGGGCGACCACCGGCCGGCGCGCAGCACCGTGCAGGTCGCCGCCCTTCCCGCGGGAGCGCGGGTCGAGATTGAGGTCTGGGCGCACAAGCCCACGTGAGAGAGAGGTCGCGATGGCGGACGACGAAGTGCTCGCCAACATCCAGCAGCTTGCCGACGAGGAGCACGAGCTCTACGAGCGCCATCGCGGCGGGACGCCGTTGACCGACGACGAGCACCGGCGGATGAACGAGCTCCAAGTACGACTCGACCAGTGCTGGGACCTGCTGCGCCAGCGGCGCGCCCGCCGGGAGGTCGGCGACGACCCGTCGGCGGCGCACGCACGCGACGAGTCGACCGTCGAGGGCTACCAGCAGTAGCCCCTACGCCACGGGCGAGGTGTCGCTCGTCAGCCGCGCGAGCGCGCGCAGCTTGTTGGTCGCGTCCAGAGCAGCGACCTTGTACGCCTCGGTGAGCGTCGGGAAGTTGAACACCGCGTCCACGAGGTAGTCCACGGTCGCCCCCGTCGCCATGAGCGCCTGCCCGAGGTGCACGATCTCGGTGGCGGCGGTGCCGAAGACGTGCACGCCGAGGATGCGACGATCGTCCGGCGCGACCAGCAGCTTGAGGAGCCCGTACGAGTCGCCCACGATCTGGCCCCGGGCGAGCTCGCGGTACCTCGCCAGCCCCACCTCGTACGGGATCTGCTCGTCGGTGAGCTCGCGTTCGGTGCGACCGACGTAGCTGATCTCGGGGATCGTGTAGATACCAATCGGATACAGGTCGTCGAGGCGGTGGGTGGGCTCACCGCAGGCGTTGTACGCGGCCCGGCGTCCCTGCTCGCTGGAGGTGGCGGCGAGCGCCGGGAAGCCGATGACGTCGCCGACGGCGTAGATGTGCTCGACCTCGGTCCGGAACGAGTCGTCGACCTTTATCCTCCCCCGGTCGTCGGCGCACAGCCCAGCCGTCTCGAGGTCGAGAGCCTCGGTCGCGCCCTGCCGCCCGGCCGAGTACACGACGGTGTCGGCCGCGATCTTCTTCCCGCTCGCGAGCGAGGTCAGCGTGCCGTCGGTGTGGGTGTCAACCGCCGCGACCGTCTCACCGAAACGGAACGTCACCGACAGGTCGCGGAGGTGGTACCGGAGCGCTTCGACCACCTGCTCGTCGCAGAAGTCGAGCATGTTGGGCCGGGTCTCGACGACCGTGACCTTGGTCCCGAGCGCGGCGAACACGGATGCGTACTCGACGCCGACGACACCCGCGCCCACCACGATCAGCGACGCGGGGATGCGTTCGAGCGCGAGGACGCCATCGGAGTCCACGACCGTGTGCCCGTCGAAGTTCACGCTCGGAGGCCGAGCCGGGCGGGTGCCGACGGCGATGATCGCCTTGTCGAAGCGCACCTGCCATTCGCGGGTGGTTGCGCCGGTCACCGCAACCGTGTGCGGATCCACGAAGCGGGCCGTCCCGGTGAGGAGGGCGACGCGGTTACGCGACAGCTGGTCGCGGACGACGTCCATCTCCTTGGCCACGACGTGACGCGTCTCGAAGCCGAGGTCCTGGACGGTGATGTCCTCCTTGACCCGGTAGCTGTGGCCGTAGTGCTCGCGATGGCGCATGCCGGTGAGGTGCAGCACGGCTTCCCGCATCGTCTTCGAGGGGATCGTGCCCGTGTTGACGCACACACCGCCCAGCATGTCGGCGCGCTCGACGATGGCGGCGCGCCGGCCGAGCTTCGACGCCGCGATCGCCGCCTTCTGGCCCGCCGGCCCTGATCCGATGACCAGGACGTCGTATTCGTCCACCGGCCCTCCTGCGGCGCCGCATCGTAGGACGCGCCGTTGACACACAGGTTGACAGGAACTGAACAGCGGATGCAGGTGGTTCGTCGCTCGCTGTGGCAACGATCCGAACGGGCGGGAATGCTGGTCGACGGTCATGATGTTGCCTCGACCGCGCCGGTTCCGGGGGAAGGAGCACCCATGAGCCCCGAAGTGACCAAGACGGACGAGGAGTGGCAGAAGGAGCTGACCCCGGCCCAGTACCAGGTGCTCCGGCAGGCCGGCACCGAGCCCGCGTTCACGGGCGAGTACTGGGACTGTCACGACGACGGTGTGTACCGGTGCGCGGCGTGTGGCGCCGAGCTGTTCAGCTCCGACACGAAGTTCGAGTCGGGCACGGGCTGGCCGAGCTTCACCGAACCTGCTGTCGCCGAGGCGGTCGAGCTTCGCTCCGACCACAGCCACGGCATGATCCGCACCGAGGTCGTGTGCCGGCGGTGTGGCGGGCACCTGGGCCACGTGTTCGACGATGGCCCGGGCCCGACCGGTCAGCGCTACTGCATCAACTCCCTGTCTCTGGATCTCGACCGCAGCTCGTCCTCGTGACCCAGGCGGCCGGTTCGCCTGCTGCACCCCAACACGTCGCGTTCGGGACGGCGCGCGGGCGATGGGTGATCGTCGCCGCCATCCTCGGTTCCGGGATCGCGTTCCTCGACTCGACGGTCGTCAACGTGGCGCTGCCACACATCAGCGACGACCTGGGCGGCGGGCTGTCCGGGCTGCAGTGGACGCTGGACGCCTACCTGTTGACACTCAGCGCGTTTCTCCTCCTGGGAGGCGCGCTGGGCGACGAGTACGGCCGCAAGCGCATGTTCATCATCGGCCTCGTCTGGTTCACGGCCGCCTCGGTGCTGTGCGGCATCGCGCCGAGCATCGGCATGCTGATCGCGGCTCGCGCGCTGCAGGGTGTCGGGGGCGCGCTCCTCGTGCCGGGGAGCCTCGCGCTGATCACCGCCAGCTTCCGCTCCCAGGATCACGGTTCGGCGATCGGCGCGTGGTCGGGCCTCACCGGGGTCGCGACGTCGATCGGCCCGTTCCTCGGCGGCTGGCTCGTCGACGCCGTCTCGTGGCGGCTCGTGTTCCTCATCAACGTGCCGCTCGCGGCGGTCGCGCTGTGGGTGACGGTGCGCCACGTGCCCGAGAGCTACGACCCACAGGCCGGCGAACGACCGGACTTCGCTGGCACAGCCGCCGCGACCATCGGCCTCACCGGCCTCGTGTTCGCGCTCATCCAGGGCCCTGCGGACGGCTGGTCGCCGCTCGTGATCGGCATCGGGATCGTTGGTGCGGCCGCGTTGGCCGCATTCCCGTTCATCGAGCTGCGGGTGCGCTCGCCGCTCGTCCCGCTCGACATCTTCAAGTCGCGCCAGTTCAGCGGCGCGAACGGCACCACGTTCGTCGTCTACGCCGCGCTCGGGGTGGCGCTGTTCCTCGTCGTCGTAGAGATGCAGACCGTGCTCGGCTATTCGGCGCTGCAGGCGGGGGCGGCCACGCTGCCGATCACCGTGCTCATGCTGTTCCTGTCTCCGCGCGCCGGCCGGCTCGCCCAGCGGATCGGGCCCCGCATCCCGATGACGGTCGGGCCACTCGTCGTGGCGGCGGGCCTGGTCCTACTGGCGGGCATTGACCCGCGGACGACCTACTTCACCGGCATCCTGCCCGGCCTCGTCGTGTTCGGCCTCGGGTTGTCCCTCACGGTCGCGCCGCTCACGGCCGCGGTCATGGGCTCAGTCGAGGAGAACCACGTCGGGGTGGGCTCCGGGGTCAACAACGCTGTCGCCCGGGTCGCCGGCCTGCTGGCGGTGGCGGTGCTGCCCGCCCTCGCCGGCCTCGAGACCGCATCGGCGGGAGTCGAGTTCACCGACGGCGTGGCCCGCGCCCTGTACATCTCGGCCGGCCTCGCCGTGCTCGGCGCGATCAACTCGTGGATCACGATCAGGACCGCGGCGCGCGTCCAGACGCCGACGCAGTCGCTCTCGGTCTCGTGCCAGGACCCGTGCGTGCGGGTGCCGGAGGGGGAGGTGGACGAGGCGGCCTGACCGGCGCATGCTGAGGGGAGCATGACGTTCCGTCGGCTGCTGGGTGTCGGTGTGGCGCTGGTGATGGCGCTCGCCGCCCCCGGTGCAGCCGCCGCCGGCACGGGACCCGCCCCCAGTCCCGGCGCGTACCACGACCAGCCCCCGCTCGCCTACGTGTCGAACGGACGCCTGCTCGTTCTCGACGGCAACGGCAATCCGCCGCTTCGTGTGCGCGGCGTCACCGACGCGTGCTGCGTCGCTTTCTCGCCCGACGGCTATTACATCGCCTTCGAACGGCGCGGCGATCTCTGGGTCGCCGAGCACGACGGCACCGAGCTCCACCGGGTTGCCCGCTCAGTGGCTCGGTGGGAGTGGGCGCCCGACGGGCAGGCGCTCGCGATCATCCGCGATGCGCCTGCCGACGGGAACGGCGGTGGCATCGAGTTCGTGGGCGCCGACGACTCGACCATTCGCGAGACCCAGCTCTCCGCGCACCGGGTCCTCGACATGGCGTGGGCGGGTCTCGGGCGGCGCATCGCCGTCTCGGCGGTCCCGGCCGGGGCGGACACCGGCGGCAGCGTGCGGGCGCAGGTGTTCATGCTCGAGGTCCCCGGCCCGTACGGCGAGGACTGCCCGGCGCTGTGTCCCGAGGATCCGCTGCCCGTCCCCGTCGAGCATCCCGAGTCCGCCTCGGGTCCCGTGTTCGCGGGCTGGTCGCCCGACGTCGAGGTCATCGCGCTCTGGACCGCGCCGACGAACGGCGCCACGCTCGGTGTGGTGTCACCACGCGGTGGCGGTATTACGCCGATCGCCGGGACGCTCGTGCGGCGGTCCTGGGTGCAGTGGTCGAGGAACGGCGACCGCCTGCTCGTCGTCGAGGGGACGGCCAGGGAGACCGGTGCGCCGCGCGCCCTGCTGCTCTGCACGAGCGCGGCCGCGTGCCGGCCCATCGCGGGCGGTGACGTGACGGTCGCCGACCCGGCGTGGTCTCGTTCCGGGGCGATGGCCTATGTGCGCACCGATCGCCGTGAGCTGTGGGTCGCGAACCGCGACGGCGGCGAGGCCCGCCGGCTCGAGGCGGCCGGGGAAGGCGTGGCCGCGCCCCGGTGGCTGCCCGACGGCGGCCACCTGGTGTTCGTCCGCGACGGGCGCGTCTGGCTGCTCGACACCACCGAGGGCGAAGGCGACACTGGGGCCGTCCCGGTGTCGGGGCCGCTCGGACGCGGCCGGGCGACCCGCCCGGCGCCCGCCCATGAGCCCGCTGACCTCTCCCCCGACCTCGCCGAACAGCTGTATTCGGTCGCTCCGTAGGTACGAGTGGGGCGGCGGATCCGTAAACGATTGGCGGAACACGCTGGAACCCGAGATGGTTGTACGTGGGCTTCGAGGTGATTCCCCGGCGAGCGGCCCGGAGACCCTTACAGAATCGCCGCTCACCAATGACTGAAGGACGGTACGTGACCCAGGTCACACAGCGCAGCGAGCGCCACGACGAGGATCTCGTCCGCGTCTATCTCGACGAGATCGGCCGGCACGAGCTTCTCACCAAGGACGACGAGGCCCGCCTCGCCCAGGACATCGACGCGGGCCGAGCCGCCCGCGCCGAGCTCGACGAGCCCGCCCGCCTCAAGCGGAGCGAGCGCCGCCAGCTCGAGGAGACGGTCCGGCGCGGCGAGCAGGCCCGACGCGAGTTCATCCAGTCCAACCTGCGGTTGGTCGTCTCGATCGCCAAGAAGTACCAGGCGTCGGGGCTTCCCCTGCTCGACCTCGTGCAGGAGGGCAACCTCGGGCTGATGCACGCGGTCGAGAAGTTCGACTGGCGTAAGGGCTTCAAGTTCTCCACCTACGCGACGTGGTGGATCCGCCAGGCCATTCAGCGCGGCATCGCCAATACCGGTCGCACCATCCGCCTGCCCGCGCACGCCGGCGACAACCTGCTCCGCCTGCACCGGGTTCGCGCCCAGCTCGAGGCGGAGCTGGAGCGCGAGCCGACTGTCGCCGAGCTCGCGCGCGAGCTCGACGTCGCCGAGGAGAAGGTGACCGAGCTGTTGCTCGTCGCACCCGATCCGGTGTCGCTGGCGGAGCCGGTGGGCGAGGACGGCGAGACGGAGCTGGGCGACCTGGTCGAGGACCGCAGCGCCGAGTCCCCCTTCGACGCGGCTGCCCGTGCGCTGCTCCCCTCCGAGGTCGAGAAGCTCCTCTCGGTTCTCGACGAGCGGGAGCGGCGGATCCTGAGCCTGCGATTCGGCCTCGACCGCGGCGAGCCGCGTACGCCCGACGAGGTGGGCGAGCTCGTGCACCTCAGCCGGGAGCGGGTCCGCCAGATCGAGGCCCGCGCCTTGTCGCGCCTGCGTCACCCGTCGGCCGACACCGGCATCCGCTGGCTGCTCGCCAGCTGAGGATTAGCTCGGCGCCCCGGCGCTCACGATCCACGCGCTCGCGGCCTGGTCGCGCGCGACATCCACGAGTCCGGCACGCGTCAGCACCGCGCGCACGGCGTCCGAATCGTCGCTGCTGAGGACTGCGAGCCGGCCGCCGGCGCGCAGGGCGCGGGCGAGGTTGGCAAACCCGGCGCCGGGGTCGGCGAACGCGTCCAGGCCGCGCGTGCTCACGATGGCGTCGAACCGGAGCGGTGCGAACCGCTGTGTGTGCGCATCGGCGTGAACGAAGCCGACGTGCGCGAGGCCGGCATCGACTGCGCGTCGCCGCGCCTCCTCCAGCATCGTCAACGAGACGTCGACGCCGAGCGCGAGGCCGGAGCGCCCGACCCGGCGCGCCGCGTCGAGGGTCGTGTCGCCGCGGCCGCAGCCGACGTCGAGGACGCGCCCGCCCGGCTCGAGTCCGACCGCGTCGAGCAGCGCGGCACCGACGGTCGACGTCGTTGTGCTGCTGACGGTGGACGTCACTGCGGCCCTCCGATTTGCGGTGCCGTTACAACTATGTATTTGACATAGGTGTGTTTGTCAAGTAAACATCCGGGGCATGGGCCGAGGACGACGAGGACCGAGAGGTTTCGGAGCGCACCACCACGGCGGGCGGGGCGCGCGATGCCGGTGGCTCACTCAGCCCGGGACGTGGGAGGTCCACGCCCGGGTCGAGCGCTTCGTGGAGCCGGCGCTCCTGCTGGTCCTGCGGGACGGGGAGACCCACGGCTACGACCTCGCCGACTCACTCGCCGAGCTTGCGCCCGAGGACCCGGTCGATCTCGGCAACCTCTACCGGTTGCTCCGATCGCTCGAGGCCGAGGGGGTCGTGACGTCGCGTTGGCGCGATGACCTCCCGGGCCGCGTCAAGCGCACCTACGGGCTGACCGACGAGGGACGGCGCCTGCTCGACACTTGGGCCGAGGCTCTGCGCAAGACGGACGACACGATCGCCGCGTTCCTGCGGCGCTACGAGGAAGGAGCTGCCACGTGAGAGGCGACCGCGCGCTACGCGAAGAGTTCCGGCGCATGCGCCGCGTGCATCGGGCCCGGCGCAAGTACGACGACTACCGCTGGTGGCGAGGCGAGGACGACGTCACCGCGCTCGAGGAGCTGCAACGTGACCTCGAGGAGGCGGCGGCCGACGTCGCCGAACGGATCAAGCGGCTGAAGGCGTCGCAGGAGCTGTAACACCGGCCTTCGCGCGCCGCGGGGCAAGGATGCCGTGGCGCCGCATCGATCGGTGGAACCAGATCGTCGACACGGCGATCGCGCTCCCAGTCAGCCCCCACGAGACGAGCGTCTTTGCGACGAGGAACGTCGCCAGTGACTGGCTGAACAGGAGCCACACCGTCACCGTCGCGTTCGCGAGCTGCGTGAACGCCCAGAGCAACGTGATCTGCAGGAAGAACCTGCGCACCGGGGCGTGGGAGAGCACCTCGCTCGGAATGGGGCAGAAGTCGCGCGCAAGCCGCCCCGCCAGCGGCCGGCCCAGCGGCACCGACAGCAGGAACGCGGCGGCAACGAGCGCGGTGCCCAGCGTCGGCTGCAGGAAGTAGACGACCACGCTCCCCGACACGATCGCGACGACGGTCCGGGCGGTCAGCGTCACCGCGGTGAGCACGAGGATGCCGGGGACGCGTTGGCGCATGACCAACCGGCGCGCGATAGCGGCGTACGTCCAACCCAGGCCGATCAGCACCGCGCCCCACACGCCGAGGAAGCGCAGTGTCAGCAGGAACAGCGCGAGCGGGATGACCGTGCCCTCGATCACGTGGGGCGCTGCGTGCCGAGCGAGGGTGCGCAGGCGCGGAATCTCGAAGTGAGGGATCTCGAAGCGGGTCGACATGGGCCGGGTAGGCGCACTCTAGAGGGCGCGGGGTCGTCGGCGACATCAGCGCCGGCCGCCGGCGCCACGTCCCCGTACGATCAGGCGGCGACGGCGACAGGAGGTCGGATGCGCTGGATCGTCCACGGCGAGCGGCCCCTCTACGCCACCCCCTGGGTCGGGTTGCACCTGGTCGATGTCGAGATCCCCGGCGGCGAGCGGTTCGAGCACCACGTGGTGCGAGTGCCGAGCGAGGCGGCCGGCTGCGTCGTCTACGACCCCGACCGGGGCGTGCTGCTGTTGTGGCGACACCGGTTCATCACCGACACGTGGGGCTGGGAGATCCCGGCCGGCGGTATCGACGACGGCGAGACCGCGGCGTCGGCGGCGGTGCGTGAAGTGCTCGAGGAGACGGGGTGGCAACCCGGACCAGTCGAGCACCTCGTGACGTACCAACCGACGAACGGTCTGTCCGACCAGCGGTTTCACTTGTTCCTCGCGCGGGGCGCGGAGCACCAGGGTGACCCCGTCGACTTCGGCGAGGCCGAGCGCATCGCATGGCGGTCGCCGGCGGAGGTGCGCGACGACATCGCCGGTCAGCAGATCGTCGACGGTCTGTCACTCACCGCGTTGCTGTTCGCTCTGGCCTACGACCGGATCGGGCCGTCGCGCTAGATCGACTCGAGGTCCGCCTGGCTGTAGACGCGGAACGCGATCAGCGTGCGGGTGCGGAGCACGCCCGGCTGCGCGGCGATGCTCCCCGTGACGAGGTCGGCGAGCGATTCGTGGTCGGAGACGCGGATGATGACGACGATGTCCTCGTCACCGGCGACGGAGTACGCCGCGCTCACGCCGTCCAGATCGGCGATGTCGCTCGCCAGCGCTGCGATTCGTGCCGGCTCGGCGGTGATCAGGACGATCGCGTGGACCACGAGGCCCGAATGTACGCGGATACCGCGCGACCTGCGATGTCCACCGATGAGTTGCGGAACCAGCGACGGTCGAACCGGTCATGAAGCGTGCGGACGAGCTGTTCGCCTTCGAGGAGCGCTCGTCGAGCTTCCCTCATGTCTCCTCGATCTGGAGCACGCGCAGCGAGCCCGAGGAATCCTTCATCTCCGTCGCCATCAGCCACTGGGAGATGGTCGTCACGCGGCAGGCGACCGGGGCCTGGCTGACGGTGCGAGGGCCCGAGACGAAGGCCACGACGGCGCCGATCCCCCAGGACGCGGACTTCTTCGGCATCCAGTTCAGCGTCGGGTCGTTCATGCGGAACCATCGCTTGCGGCACCTGGTCGACCGCTCGTTGACGCTGCCGCCGGCGACGAGCACGTCGTTCTGGCTCGACGGGTCGGAATGGGAGCTTCCGGAGGCGGACAACGCCGACGTGTTCGTCGACCGACTCGTACGCGCCGGACTGCTCGTGCACGACCCGGTCGCGTCGGCAGCATTGCAGGACGACGTGGCAGGCCTGTCCACGCGCGCGGTGGAACGGAGAGTCGCACGAGCGACGGGGCTGACCCGGGGTGTGATCAGGCAGATCCGGCGGGCCGTGCAGGCGGTCGACTTGTTGCGTCGAGGTGTGTCCGCGCACGACGTTGCACGTCGAGCGGGCTACGCCGACCAGCCTCACCTGACCCGCTCGCTGAGGCGCTTCGTGGGGCAAACGCCGTCGCAGATCGCCGGCGGCTCGTAGCGCCGGCCATTGCCGTTTTCGTTCAAGACATCGCCGCTCGCGCACGGATAGAACACCCCCCGGTCCCGGAACAGGCTCGAAGAGAAGGGAAGCACGTCGTGCGGAAGTTCAAGCTCCAGGTCCAGACGAGCGTCGACGGCTACATGGCCGGCCCGAACGGCGAGATGGATTGGATGACCATGCCGTGGACCGATGACATGAGCTCGTACGTCGACACGCTCATGCAGTCGGTCGACACCATCGTGCTGGGCCGCAAGCTCGCCGAGGGTTTCATCCCGGCGTGGGCGTCCGGGCCCGAGGGCGAGGACCAAGCGTCGATCGACTGGATGAACAACACACGCAAGGTGGTGATCTCCAACACGCTCACCGAATCGCCGTGGGAGAACGCCGTCACCGCCGGTGGCGATCTCGAGGAGACGGTGAAAGGGCTGAAGGCGCAGGCGGGCGGAGACATGATCGCCTACGGAGGCGGCACGCTCGTACGGGGCCTGGTCGCCGCGGGCCTGCTCGACGAGCTCCACCTCTTTGTGAACCCGGCTGCGCTCGGCGGCGGCATGCCCGTGTTTCCCCGCCTCGAAACCCACCAGCCCCTTCGCCTCGTCGCCGCGCAGCCGTTCGCGTGCGGCATTACCGCGCTGCACCTCGAACCGAAGCGCACGTGAGGGGCCGTGGGCGAGGGGGGACTTGAACCCCCACGTCCTTGCGGACACAGGCACCTGAAGCCTGCGCGTCTGCCAATTCCGCCACTCGCCCGTTGGTGGGGAACAGGCAGCGTACCAACCGGTCTCGGCCGTGCCCCCGACCGAGAGCCCAATGGAGGCAAGGCAGAAACCGGATACCTCGCAGTTACACTTCCGCCCGATGGGACTCCAGAGGTTCGAGCGGCGGCTCGAGCGGCTGGTGGAGGGGACCTTCGCGAAGGCCTTCCGCGCCGGTCTCGAGCCCGTCGAGATCGGCCGCAAGATCGCCCGCGCCCTCGACACCGGACGCATGATCGGCGTCCGGGGCGGCTGGGTCGTGCCCAACGACGTCGTCGTCTCGCTCTCCCCGGACGACCTGTCGCGGTTCTCGTCCTACACGGACGTCCTGTCGCGCGAGCTGGCCGACGCCGCCCGCCAGCATGCCCGCGACGAGGGGTACCACTTCCTGGGGCCCGTCACGGTCGCCCTCGTCGAGGACGACGCCTTCCGCGCCGGCCGGCTCGAGGTGGAGGCCGAGATCGTGGAGGGGCCGGCCGAGCACCTGGGCTCGCTGGTCCTTCCCGACGGAGGCCGGGTGCAACTCGGGGACCAACCGGCGGTGATCGGACGGCTGCCCGACTGCGCGGTATCACTGGCTGATGCGCAAGTGTCCCGGCGCCACGCCGAGGTCCGCCCGGCGGGCGAGGGTTTCGCCGTTGCCGACCTGGGCAGCATGAACGGCACCACGGTGAACGGCGTCGCGGTCCGTGAGCAGGCGCTCGAGGACGGCGACGAGATCGGGATCGGCTCCACGACCATCCGTTTCGAGGCGTCCTAGAGGCCCGACTTCATGTCCGAAGCCGTTCTGACGGTCCTCAAGTTCTGCTTCCTCGCCCTCCTGTACCTCTTCCTCTACCGGGTGGTGCGGTTGACGCTGAAGGAGCTCCGCGCCCCGGCGCTCAGCGCGGAGCCGGCGGCGGCACCGCCGACCGCGCCGCCGCGGCGGGAGCGCCGGCCGGAGCCGCGCGCCGGGGTGAGACGCACACGATCGACCGCGAGGTCACGGTCGGACGCGGCGGCGGGTGCGCTCTCGTGCTCAACGACGACACGTATGTCTCCCAGCTGCACGCACGGCTGTTCCAGCAGAACGGCGAGGGC
>JBKPDG010000059.1:0-6825 GCA_046727755.1 Actinomycetota bacterium | reverse complement strand
GCGACGGTGAGTGCCGTGCCGCTCGCGTAGGGATGTCGCCGGCGGACGAACGCGGCGGCGAGGACCGCCAGGAATACCGAGAGCAGGTCGAGCCGGAGGTACAGGAACGGATAGACGAGGAACGGGAGACCGATCAGAAGGTACGCGATGCCGGCGCGCCGACCCCAAGCCCACGCAACGACGGCCGCGATCGCCAGGTCGACGACAAGCTGCGACCACATGAGTCGCACGGTCGTCGACCGGACACTTCCTCCGTCGACGGCTTCGATCGCGGCCACCATGACCGGCGGGTACTCGAATGCGAAGTCCCGGTACGGACGACCGTCCTCGTCGGCGACCTGTTGATACCGGCGGACGTCGCCAGGAAGGATCCGGTACTTGCTCGGTGCGGTGGCATCGGAGCTCAGCGCCACTGGCACGACAACGAAACGCACACCGGCCAGGAGCGCAAAGAGGAGCAGGAAACGGCGGAGGGACACCGCCCGCGGAAGTAACGGATCGTGGATGAGAGGGGGATGAGCCGGCGTTACACTTCGTGGAGGCCGGCCTGGCATTCCGGCCACATATCAGTCCCGGGGCCGACAACCCCGCGGTGGGCGACCAGGCTGTCCCCGCCGGCCAGAACCGGGGCTTCCCGAAAGGGATCACACCCATGTTGCGACTCCAGTCCCTCCTGCCGGACCGCTACACCCTCGCGTCCCCCGACGAGCTCGACGAGTGGATCGGCGACGCGAAGGCTGCGCTCGGCGCGAAGCTGCTCATCCTCGGGCACCACTATCAGCGCCCCGAGGTCATCAAATGGGCCGACGCGCGCGGCGACTCGTTCAAGCTCGCCCGATTCGCGGCCGACAACGACCAGGCCACCGACATCGTCTTCTGCGGCGTGCACTTCATGGCCGAATCCGCCGACATCCTGACGGGCGACCACCAGCGCGTCGTGCTCCCGGACCTGAACGCAGGCTGCTCCATGGCCGACATGGCCGACCTGGACCAGGTCGAAGAGTGCTGGGAGTCGCTCGCCGGCGTCACCGACGTCGAGCGGATCGTGCCGATCACATACATGAACTCGTCGGCAGCGTTGAAGGCGTTCGTCGGCGAGCACGGTGGCGCCGTGTGCACGAGCTCGAACGCACGGGCCATCCTCGATTCGGCCCTGGCACGTGGTGACAAGGTCCTGTTCTTCCCCGACCAGCACCTTGGCCGCAACACGGGCTACGACATGGGCTTCGACGAGGCGGACATGCGCGTGTGGAACCCGCGCCACGACCTCGGCGGCCTCGACGAGCGCGACGTCAAGGATGCGACCTTCCTACTGTGGAAGGGCCACTGCTCCGTTCACCAGCGGTTCCGCACGGAGCATGTCGAAGCATTCCGGGCCGAGCACCCGACGGGCGAGGTGATCGTGCACCCCGAGTGCGCGCACGAGGTCGTCGGGCTCGCGGACCGCGTCGGGTCGACGGAACGGATCCTCGAGTGGGTCGAGGCCGCGCCGGCCGGCTCGGTGCTCGCCGTCGGCACCGAGATCCACATGGTGCAGCGGATGGCGGAGGAGCATTCCGACAAGACCGTCGTGTCGCTCGACCCGCTCATCTGCCCGTGCTCGACGATGTTCCGAATCGACGGCCCACACCTCGCATGGTGCCTGGAGGCGCTCGCCCGCGGCGAGCTGGTCAACCAGGTTGTCGTCGACGAGCGCACGGCGGAGTGGGCGCGCGTGGCGCTGCAACGGATGCTCGATCTGCCCGGCGCGCCGACGGCGCCGGCGAAGGTCGACTGACGCGTTCCCGCGCTTGCGGGTCATCGCTTCCTCGTCACCAGAAGCAACAGCCGCGGGATCGTCGCCGCGTCCTTGTACTCAGGGACTCGTGCAACCAGGCCGGCCGCGGGCGGCGGCTCGTCGACGTGCTCGATCAGGAGGCCGTGGGCGGCGAGCTCGTTCACGTAGCGATGCAGCGCCCGGTGCATGAACGGCAGGTCGACGCCGGGCGCGACCTCCTCCATCGCGACGTCGTCGGGCAGGTAGGTACCGACGCGCCAGTACTGCTCGTCGAGGATGTGGTCGATCACCCAGCCGCTGCCGGGTGCCTGGAGGAGCGGGTGATTCAGGAACAGCACGAACCGGCCGCCGGGCGCGAGGACACGCGCCGTCTCGGCGACCGCGGGCTCGAACGGGTCGAGGTGCTCGAACACGAGACACGACACGACGGCGTCGAAGGATCCGGCTCGCAGGGGCATCGCCTCCGCGCCGGCCCGCGCGTAGACCGGGCCGCCGGCCCGGGCCCGGGCCGTCGCGAGCTGCCCCACGGTCGGGTCGATGCCGACGACCTCGGCGCCGAGCGCGGCAATGCGCCGCGCCACCTGCCCTTCGCCGCACCCGAGGTCGAGCACCCGGGTCGAGCCGGCGAGGTGCTCGTCCACCAGCGGGAGAAGCTGCTCCTCGTATTCGGGGTCGACGCCGGCGGTGAACTTCTCCTGCCACCAGCCCGCGTGCCGCTCCCAGGGATCCGTGCTCATGGCCAGGGGGTCGATATATGGATAGATAGATATGGCATATGGGCTAGCATATGCGCATGGCGAACGACAGACCCGACCGACTCACGCTCGGCACTTTGGGAAGCGGCCGTCTCATCCGTGAGGCTCGCCGCCTGGGCGGCCTGACGCAGGCTGAGCTCGCCCGCCGCCTCGGCACGACGCAGTCCGCCGTCTCGAACTGGGAGCGGGATCGTGACACTCCCCGCGTCGACACCCTCGCTCGGATCCTCGAGGCATGCGGCTTCGAGGCCGACGTGACGTTCCGCCGGCTCGACGACGTGGACCGGGCGCAGATTCGCGAGAACCTGGCGATGACGCCGGCAGCGCGGCTCGAGTCGGTGCGGAACGTCTCGAAGCTCCGGGCCCGGGCCCGACCGGTCGAGCGCGAGGCAGCGCGTGCCTGAGCCGCTCCAGCCCCAGGAGATCTTCGACGTGCTCTCGCGCCATGCTGTGGAGTACGTGCTCATCGGCGGCCTCGCGGCGACGCTGCATGGCTCCTCTGCGCTCACGAACGACGCGGACATCTGCCCCGACCCGTCGCCCGAAAACCTCGAACGCCTGGCGGCGGCACTGCACGAGTTTGACGCGCAGATCCGGACGGAGACGGAGCCCGGGGGTATCCCGTTCCCGGCCGATGCCGACTTCCTCAAGCGCACACAGCTCGTGAACCTCTCCACGCGGTTCGGCGACTTCGACATCGCCTTCCAGCCCGTGGCGAGCCACGGGTACGAGGACCTCGCCCGAGGCGCGACCCAGATGGAGATCGACGGGTCCGTGGTGCGCGTCGCGTCGCTCGCCGACATCATCCGCTCGAAGGAAGCTGCCAACCGGCCGAAGGATCGCGCCACGCTCCCGATCCTCTACGCCCTGCAGGACGAGATCGCGAAGCGCGTCCAGCGTTAGACAGCGCTTCTCGGCGCCTCTCACGCGACGGCGTCGTCCTCGAGACCGAGGATCGGGGCGAGGAACCTGCCGGTGTAGCTGTCGGGCGTCTTCGCGACGTGCTCGGGCGGGCCTTCGGCCACGACGAGCCCCCCGGCATCGCCGCCCTCGGGCCCGAGGTCGATGATCCAATCGGCGGACTTCACGACGTCGAGGTTGTGCTCGATCACGATCACCGTGTTGCCTCCCTCGACGAGCCGGGAGAGCACGCCGAGCAGCCGCTTGACGTCGTCGAAATGGAGGCCGGTGGTCGGTTCGTCGAGCATGTACACGGTCCGGCCCGTCGCCCGCTTCCCGAGCTCCGACGCCAGCTTCACCCGTTGCGCCTCACCCCCCGACAGCGTCGGCGCGGGCTGGCCGAGCCGCACGTACCCGAGCCCCACGTCGAACAGCGTCTGAAGCTGGCGGGCGATCGTCGGCTGGTTCTTGAAGAACTCCAGTGCCTCCTCGATCGAAAGGTCGAGGACCTCGGCGATGTTCTTGTTCTTGAACGTGACGTCCAGCGTGTCGCGGTTGTAGCGGGCGCCCTTGCACACCTCGCAGGGGACGTAGACGTCGGGGAGGAAGTGCATCTCGATCTTGATCGTCCCGTCACCGGAGCATGCCTCACAGCGCCCGCCCTTGACGTTGAACGAGAACCGGCCCGGCTGGTAGCCGCGCACCTTCGCTTCGAGGCTCGACGCGAACAGCGACCGGATCTTGTCGAACACGCCCGTGTACGTGGCCGGGTTCGACCGGGGGGTTCGGCCGATCGGCGACTGGTCGATGTTGATGACCTTGTCGATGAGCTCGGTTCCTTCGATCGTCTTGTGGCGACCCGGGACCGTGCGAGACCGGTACACCTTCTGCATCAACGCGTGGTAGAGGATGTCGTTCACCAACGTCGACTTGCCGCTCCCGCTCACGCCCGTGATCGTGATGAAGCACCCGAGCGGGAATTCGACGTCGATGTTCTGCAAGTTGTGCTCGCGGGCGTCGCGCACAGTGAGCCACGCCTCACCCGGCTGCCGGCGCATCTCCGGCACCGGGATCGACTGCTTCCCCGACAGGTATTGACCCGTGATCGACCGCGGGGCGGCGATCACGTCGTCGAGCGACCCCGACACCACGATCTCCCCGCCGTGCTCACCGGCACCCGGGCCGATGTCGACGATCTGATCCGCGACCCGGATCGTCTCCTCGTCGTGCTCGACCACGACGACCGTGTTCCCCAGCTCGCGCAACCGCATCAGTGTGTCGACGAGACGCTGGTTGTCCCGCTGGTGCAGGCCGATCGACGGCTCGTCGAGCACGTAGAGGACACCGACGAGCCCGCTCCCGATCTGCGACGCCAGTCGGATGCGCTGGGCTTCTCCCCCGGCCAGTGTGCCCGACGACCGATTCAGGGACAGGTAGTCGAGCCCGACGTCGAGCAGGAAGCGCAGCCGCTCGTTGACCTCCTTCAGGACGGCTTCGGCAATCATGAGATCGCGCTCGGAGAGCTCGAGTGCGCCGAGGAAGTCGGCCGCCTTCGCGATCGACTGCTCACCGAGCTCGAAGATGTTGACGCCGCCCACCTTCACCGCGAGCGACGCCGGCCGCAGTCGTGCGCCGTTGCACGCGGGGCACGGCACCTCTCGCATGTACCCCTCGATCTGCTCGCGTACCCGGTCGCTCTCGGCCTCCGAGTGCCGGCGCTCGAGCCACGGAACGACGCCTTCGAACTGCGTCGTGTACGAACGCTGCCGGCCGTATCGGTTCCGGTACCGGACGTGGATGGCTCGCGTGCCCGACCCGTGGAGCACCGCCTGCTTGTCGCGCTTGCGCAGCTTCCGCCACGGCGTGTCCACCGAGAACCCGTACTCGCCCGCCACCGCGCCCAGCACCCGGTCGAAGTACTGGCTGCGGAACCCCGCCCAGGGCGCGATCGCGCCGTCGGAGATGCTGAGGTCGTCGTCGTTGATGACGAGCTCCGGATCGACCTCGTAGCGCGTCCCGAGCCCGTCGCACCGTTCGCACGCACCGTATGGTGAGTTGAACGAGAAATTGCGGGGCGCGAGCTCCTCGAACGACAGCCCGCAGTTCGTGCATGCGAGATGCTCCGAGAAGGTCAGCACCTCGCGATCTTCGTCGTGCTCCTTCTCCCCCTCACGCGGCACGATCTCGACCTCGGCGACTCCTGCGGCCAGACGCAACGCGGTCTCGAGCGAGTCGGTGAGGCGCCGCTCGATGCCGTCGCGCCGAACCAGGCGGTCGACGACGACCTCGATGGTGTGCTGCTCGTAACGGGCCAGTCGCTTGCGAGCGTTGCGCTGGAGGAACTCGGACAGCTCGACGACCTCGCCGTCGATGCGAGCCCTGGCGAAGCCCTGCCCGGACAGCTCGGTGAGCAGACCTTCGTACTCGCCCTTCCGACCTCGCACCACCGGCGCGAGCACCTGGAACCGGGTGCCCTCGGGGAGTTGGAGCACCCGGTCGACGATCTGTTGCGGTGTCTGGCGAGTGATCACGCGACCGCAGTTCGGGCAGTGCGGGACGCCGATGCGGGCGTACAGGAGCCGCAGGTAGTCGTAGATCTCGGTGATGGTGCCGACCGTCGACCGCGGGTTCCGAGATGCCGACTTCTGGTCGATCGAGATCGCCGGCGAGAGACCTTCGATGAAATCCACGTCCGGCTTGTCCATCTGGCCCAGGAACTGCCGTGCGTACGCCGACAGCGACTCCACGTACCGGCGCTGCCCCTCGGCGTAGATCGTGTCGAACGCCAGCGACGACTTCCCCGAGCCCGAGATGCCGGTGAAGACGATCAGCCGATCCCGAGGCAGCTCGACATCGACGTTCTTGAGGTTGTGCTCCCGCGCCCCACGGATCGTGATCGCATCCGCCACGGCGCCATCGTACCGGCCACCGCCGGCGAACGAACGGATGTTCGGTGCGCTATGCGGCCTAAATCCAGGCCATGGGGTTGACCGGGTTGCCGTTGACGCGTACCTCCCAGTGGAGGTGCGGTCCGGTCGACGCTCCCGTCGAGCCGACGCGCCCGATCACCTCGCCGCGACTCACCCGCTGACCCCTCGAGACGCCGATCGAGGACTGATGCCCGTACCCGGTCGCGAGCCCACCGCCGTGGTCGATCAACGTCCAGTTGCCGTAGCCGCCGTTCCAACTGGCCATCACGACCACGCCGCTGTCGGCAGCCCTGATCGGCGCGCCTGATGGTGCCCCGATGTCGACACCGGTGTGCATTCGGCTCCCGCCGTAGATCGGGTGCGTGCGTGGGCCGAAACCGCTCCCGATGCGGCCCTCGACCGGCAGGAGAAATCGGCCGCCCCTCGACGTCGCCCCCGGGCCCGGCGCCGCCCCGGCCGCGGG
>JBKPDG010000058.1:0-3020 GCA_046727755.1 Actinomycetota bacterium | reverse complement strand
GGGCCGAGGTCACCGAACTCGTCTTTGGCCTGGGTCTCCCAGTACTGCTCGAAGGACACCGCTTCCCTCGTTCGACTTGCCCCCCTGCCGCGCGCCCGATCCGGTGCTCGGTCCTCGTCCCGCTGTCGCCCACGGCGCGCCGCCGCGCCCGGCTCACCGTTGCCTCGCTGCCGCTCGCTCGATCCGCCATCGGCGGGCGGTGACCCACTCGCGTCGTCGCCCTCACCGACGAGGGACAACGACAGCTTCCCCTGATTATCGATGTCGGAAACGCGCACTTCGACCTCGTCGCCCAGGTTCAGGACGTCTTCGACGCGATCGATGCGGCGGTCCCCACCGAGCTTCGAGATGTGGAGCAGCCCGTCCCGGCCGGGGAGGATATTCACGAACGCACCGAACTTCGTGATGTTCACCACCTTGCCCGGGTACACGGCGCCGATCTCCGCCATCGGCGGGTCGAGGATCAAATCGATGCGGCGGCGGGCCTCCTCGACCTGCGAGCCGTCCTTCGACCCAATCGTCACGGTGCCGACGACGCCGTCGTCGGTGACCGAGACGTCTGCGCCGGTCTCGAGCGTGATGGCGTTGATGACCTTGCCCTTGGGACCGATCACCTCGCCGATCTTGTCGATCGGGATCTCGAAGCTCACGATCTTCGGCGCCCGTTCCCGCACGTCGGAGCGAGGCTCGGGGATCGCTTCGTGCAGAACGCCGAGCACTTCGAGGCGCGCCTCCTTCGCCTGGTGCAGCGCTTGGGCGAGCACCTCAGCGGGAAGGCCGTCGATCTTCGTGTCGAGCTGCAAGGCGGTCACGAACTCCGCCGTGCCCGCGACCTTGAAGTCCATGTCGCCGAAGGCGTCCTCGGCGCCGAGGATGTCGGTGAGGGTGGTGTACTTGCCGTCGGCATAGACGAGCCCCATCGCGATTCCCGCGACCGGGCCCTTGATCGGCACGCCGGCGTCCATCAGCGACAGGGTTGACCCGCAGACGGAGGCCATCGACGTCGAGCCGTTCGACGACAACACGTCGGACACGACGCGCATCGTGTACGGCCACTCTTCCGCACTGGGGAGGACAGGAATGAGCGCGCGCTCGGCGAGCGCCCCGTGACCGATCTCACGCCGTTTGGGCGAGCCGACCCGACCGACTTCCCCGGTCGAGAACGGCGGGAAGTTGTAATGGTGCATGTAGCGCTTGCGCTCGTCGATGCCGATGGTGTCGAGCATCTGCTCCATGCGCGGCATTGCGAGCGTCGCGACGCCGAGCACCTGGGTCTCGCCCCGCTGGAACAGGCCCGATCCGTGGGCGGTCGGGATCACGCCGACCTCGGCCGACAACGGCCGGATGTCGGACGGACCACGCCCGTCGATGCGCGCGCCCTCGTTGACGATGCGCTTGCGGACGACTTCTTTCTGCAGCGAGCGGAACGCCTTCTTCACCTGACCGGCGCGGTCGGCGAACTTGCCGGGTGACTCGGGTGTGCCGCACAGCTTCTCGACGACCTGCGCCTCGAGCTCGTGCGTGCGACCCTCGCGCGCTGCCTTGTCGGCGATCTTCATCGCCTCTTCGACCTCGCCGCGCACGATCTCGTCAACCGCTGCGTAGACGTCGTCGTCGTAGTCGGTGTGCTTCTCGTACGGGATCGTCTCGATCGGGCCGCGCGCTTCCTCGTATGCCGCGCGCAGCTCGGCCTGCAGGTCGATCGACGCCCCGATCCAGCGCTTCGACGCCTCGAGGCCGTCGGCGATGAGCTCCTCGGTGATCTTGGGTGCACCCTGCTCGTACAGCTCGGACGTCGCCTCGGTGCCGCCGGCCTCGACCATCATGATCGCGATGTCGCCACTCTCGGTCCGCCGACCGGCGACGACGAGCTCGAACGTCGATTCATCCCCTTCTTGGTAGGTGGGGTGGGCGATCCACTCGCCGTTGTGATGCGCGAGCCGCACCGCGCCGATCGGACCGTGGAACGGGATGCCCGACACCATGAGCGCCGCCGACGCGCCGTTGATCGACGCCACGTCGTGCGGGTTCTCGAGGTCGGCGCCGAGGATCGTCGAGATGACCTGCACCTCGTTGCGGAACCCCTCGGGGAACGACGGCCGCAGCGGCCGGTCCGTCAGCCGGCACGTGAGAATCGCCTGCTCGCCCGGACGGCCCTCGCGGCGGAAGAAGGACCCCGGGATCTTGCCCGCGGCGTACATGCGCTCCTCGACGTCGACCGTCAGCGGGAAGAAGTCGATCCCTTCACGCGGCTTGTCGGTGACGACGGTGGTGAGCAGGGTGGTGTCGCCGATCTGGACGGCGGCGGCGCCGTCGGCCATGGGGGCGAGTCGCCCCGTCTCGAACGACATGGTCTTGCCGGCATCGTTGACGACGCCTTCGACGCGAATCGCGCCATTGGCCTGTGTGACAGGCATGGACGCGCTCCTCTCTATGTTTTCAGAGAGGGCCTTCGGTTCCCAGTTGTCACGACCCGGACTCCGCCCGGGTGGTGGCGACTGACAACCGACTGCCCTTCCTCGTGTCTTCTTCCCTCCCCCGTGCCTTCGGCACGGGACGACTAGCGGCGGAGGCCCAGCTTCGCGATGAGCGCTCGATACCGCTCGACGTCGTTGCGCCGGAGGTAATCGAGCAACCGGCGCCGGCGGCCGACGAGCACGAGCAATCCCCGACGCGAGTGATGGTCCTTGGCGTGAACCTTCAAGTGCTCGGTGAGGTGGTTGATCCGCTCGGTGAGCAGCGCCACCTGCACCTCGGGCGAGCCGGTATCGGTCTCGTGGAGGCGGTGCTCGGCGATCGTGGCCGTGGTGTCGGGCATGCAGAAGCTTCGGTCTTCGTGCTGAATGTGGGAATGCGTCAGCACGTTGCCGACGCAGCTGTCAGGGTACCACGGCGCCTCAGACGGCCAAGATGCGGCGGGCCGCCTGCAGATCGGCGTCCATCTCCTCGATGAGCTCCTCGACGGAGTCGAATCGCACTTGACCCCGGATCCACTCGCGGAAGCGCACCTTCACGTGCTG
>JBKPDG010000057.1:0-9739 GCA_046727755.1 Actinomycetota bacterium | reverse complement strand
CTCGGCCGGATCCTGGCGCCAGTCGCCGTAGATCTCCCACCGGACCCCGGTGAGCGCGTGCCGGTGCGACCCGCACCATGCCTTCAGCGCGACGTGCGCCTCTTCGAGGGCGTCGTACGGACCGCGGTGCACGGTGCTCGCAACCTCACCCGCGGGGAGCACTGACGGGACGACCCGGCCCGTCGGCTCGAATGGCCCGGTTACCTGCACGCCGACCTCTACGTTGGGCACGTCGTCCCGGTAGAGCATGACGTTGTGCCCGTCCTGGGTCGCGCCGCCGCTCCGGACGAAGCCGTAGACCTCGTCGAGCAGCTTGGGCCACAGCGTCGGGAACTCGGCCCATGTCGTTGCCGCGGCGATGACCGCCGTGGGCTGCGCCATCGCGGTCTTCACCGACACCGGATAAAACGCCACGGCGCTGTGCTACCACCGACCCAGACGAGGCGCTCCGGTCGGGCTCGCGTTCGTCCGACTAGGCGGCACTGGAGCCGGGAAGGGGACTCGAACCCCTGGCCTGCTCATTACGAGTGAGCTGCTCTGCCAGCTGAGCTATCCCGGCGCGGCTCGGAAGTGTACGGCCAGCTCACGCGTGGGAGCCGGGCGACAGGTCGGGCCGGGTTTTGTGCGGACGGCCCCGCCCAGGTACACATACTGCTCGAATCGTGCAAACGCCGCGGGCCCTGCCGCGGTCGTTCTCGGCGGAGGACGACGTGTCACGCATTCGGCGACGCCGGTTCGCGCCCACCATCGTGGCGCTGGCCGCGTTCATGGGGATCACGGTCGGCACCGGCGTGGGCACACTGACCGTCGACGCCGCCGACGAGGAATCGCCGCGTTCGCCGCGCAAGGCGTCGGTGGCCGTCGACCCGCCTCTCGCCCGGGCGAGCGCGGCGGTGGAGCGAGCGCGAGCGGAGCAGCAGATGAACGCGGCGGTGTTCGGACGGGCGGTGTTCGAACGGGCGGTGTTCGAGCGCGCCGTCGCCGAGAAGACGAAGCGGGACTCGATCTGGGACGCCGTCGCCGCCTGCGAAACCCAGGGCAACTGGGGCATGCACGGATCGTCCTATTCAGGCGGCCTCGGCTTCGCGAACGCAGCCTGGTCCGCGTTCGGCGGGCACGAGTTCGCACCCAACGCCGGTCAGGCAACCCGCGAGGAGCAGATCGTCGTGGCCGAGCGCATCCGGGCGAGGGTCGGCATGCGTGCCTGGGGGTGCGCGAAGACCGTCGGGGTCACGTAGCTTTCGCCGCCGGCAGGTGCAGCAACAGGCGCTCGAGCAGCAGGCCCTCGTTGGGGTTGAACTCGAACGCTTCGCGGGCGCGCCGGCAGGCGTCGATGGCCTCCATGCACGATCGGGGTGTGAGCCCGAGCACGGGCTGATCCGTGTTGAGGCGCAGGGCGTCGGGCCCGGCGAGCGAATCGCGATACACGGACTCGAGCGCGGTGATGCCCTCGAGCAGGAGGTCGGTCCGGGCACGCCGATGCTGGCGCCGGTGCCGCTCCGCCTGCCGCTTGAGCAGCGTCGTCCGCGACCGCTCGGGGTAGCCGGCTCGCTCGAGCTCGGCGGCCAGCTCGTCGACCTCGGTCGCGTGCTTCGCGTCGAGGCTGCCCACCGCGTGCTGCAGTGCCTCGGACACCGCGTCGACGCCCCGCATCGCTGACCCGCCCGTCCCGTCGAGCTGCGCCGCCACGGTCACGAACGCGCGTCGCACGTCGCCGAGCACGCCGAGCATCGCGCGGCCGCGGTCGAGCCGGCCGCCGGCGAGCCGGGCCGCGAGCGCGGCCGAGTCCGGATCGGCGTGTTCGTGGACGAGCGCGTCGCGCAGATCAGCCTCGGGGAGCGGTGCCAGGTCGATGCGCTGGCAGCGCGACCGGACCGTCTCGAGCAGCTCGTCGGGCGACGAGGTGATGAGCACGATCGTGCTGCGGGCCGGAGGCTCCTCGATGGTCTTGAGGAGCTTGTTGGACGCCTGCTCGTTGAGACGGTCGGCCTCGAACACGGCGACGACCTTGTGCTCCGCCTCGATCGGAGCCCGGTGCGCCTCCCGGATGATCGCCTCGGCCTGGGCGACGAGGATCTGGTTGCCCTCGGGCTCGAACTCGACGACGTCAGGGTGCATGCTCCGCACCACGAGGTCCTGCACGCGTCGATCATCGCCGGGCGAGACGACCTCGGCGGCGAAACATCGGGCCGCGTCCTCCAGGCCCGATCCGCGCGGGCCCACCAGCAGGTACGCGTGCACCGGCCGCTCGGCGGCGCGTTGGAGCAGCGCGACGGCACGTTCCTGACCGACGACGCGTTCCCACATGGCTGGCCGTCAATCTACGGCTCAGCCGGTGAGGCGAACGAAGGCCCGCGGGACGGGCCGGCGTCGCGCGTCGACGATCCCGAACCGGCGCGCCGACCACGCCTGCAAGAAGCGGCTCACCTCTACCGGCAGCTGCCGCTCCTACGGTGGGCCATCATCACCGCGGCGCTGGCGGAGACGCTGGCGCTCCCGTTGGTGAACATGATGCCGGCGGTCACCGAATCACTGAACCGCGACGCCGCCGACCGGCTCGGCATTCTCGTGGCTTGTGTTGCCGTGGGCTCGGTTGGTCAGGTCCTGCTCGTCGAACGCCTCGACGCGCGGCATGACACGCGGATGGTTGTCGGCGTCGCGTACGCAACCGCCGGAGCCCTCCTCCTGGGGATTGCGCTCGACGACGAGCTATTCGTCGCCGGCTTCCTGCTGGTCGCATTCGGCCTGACGGTCTCGATCGGCAGAACCCTGCTGCTGACGTCGGTGCACGTCGCATCTCCCGATTCGCACCGCGCCCATGTGCTCTCGCTGTACATCTTCGTCACTGCCGCCGCGACGCCGATCGGCGCGCTCATCTGGGGAGCAGTGGCCAATCTGGTGGGCATTGATCCGGTGGTAGCCGGGGCCGGTGTCATCCTCATGGTCGCCATCGCCGCCACGCTCATCGCCGTCGTTCGGAAGCGGGTTTCAATGGGTGCCGGATCGGGATCCGCGGCCAGCGCCGACCGCCTAAAAGCGCGGCTAAAGACCGAACCGGTCCCGCACGACCTCCCAGACCCGCGCGCCGACGACCTCCACCTCGGCGTTGCCGTCGAGCACGATCCAGGCCCTCTCCACCGCCAGCCTGCGGTACGCCTCACGAACAGCAGCGTGGAACTCGTCGCCCGCGCGTTCGAGGCGGTCGCCGGGCCCGGCGCGCCGCGATGCCGCGACCGCCTCATCGATGTCGAGGACGACGACGAGGTCGGGCTCCAGCCCGCCGGTCGCCCAGCGGTTCAGCTTTTCCACCTTCTCGACGCCGAGCCCGCGCCCGACACCCTGATACGCGAGCGACGACGGGACGAAGCGGTCGCTGACGACGTCGGCGCCCCGTGCGAGCGCCGGGCGGATCACGTCGGCCACCTCCTGCGCCCGGTCGGCGGCGAGCAGGAGGGCTTCGGCGGTCGGGTCGACGGGGCCGTCGCCGTCCAACAGGAGCATGCGGATCGCGGCGCCGGCTTCGGTGGCGCCCGGCTCGAAGGTCTCGACCACGTCGCGGCCCCCGGCCCGGAGCCGACCGGCGAGGAGCCGAGCCTGGGTGCTCTTGCCGCTGGCGTCGCCTCCCTCGAGGACGACGAAGGCGCCCATTACGCGCCAGGTTCGGGCGCGACGCCCGACGCGACCCGCTCGCGTTCGCGCCGGCGTGCTCGATGCACCGCACGCCACGACACGAAGCCGGCGAAGAAGGCAATGAGCCCCCCGCCCCAGAGCGCGAACCGCACGCCGGGCAGCGCGTACGTCGCTCCACCGACCTCGACGGCGCTGTCGGTGAAGACCGCGGCGGACACCTGGTCCCACATGTCAGCCCACAACGGCGAGATCGTGAGCGAGATCAGGAGGCAGAGCCGGATCACGGTGTAGAGGGCGGCGAACGTGCGCCCGCGCAGCTCGTCGGTGACATTCTCCTGGAGGACGGTGAAACCCGTCACGTACGAGGTCCCGGCGCACGCGCCGACGACGCCCGTCAGCAGCACTGCGAGCAGGGTGTGCGACGTCGCCGCCGTCGCAATGAGCGCGACGCCGGTGGCCATCACCGCGAACTGGAACACGGTTACGCGCGACAGTCGTCGTTGCACCGCGAGCAGCGAGATGACGCCGATTGCCGCGCCGAACCCGAGGGCGGTCATCAACAGCCCGAAGGCGGCGCTCCCGCCGCCGAGCACTTGATCGGCGAAGACGGGCCCAAGTGGGATCATCGCGCCACCTCCGATGATCCCGACGCCGATGCCGATGATCACACCGCGGACGAGGCGATCGTGACGGATGAAGCCGATGCCCTCGGAGATATCGCGAAGGGTCGCCGTCCAGTCGACCTTTTCCCCCTGCCGGTGCGTCGTGCGGGGAATGGGCAATCGGAAGATGATCAACGCCGACACGAGGAACGTCACGCCGTCGACCCAAAGCGCGAGGAACTCCCGATCGACGTCGAGGGACGAGAACGCGCTGAAGCCGCTGAGCCAGGCGGCGGCGTACGCGAGCAGCGCGAACGCGAGTGACGCCACCGGGAACGTGCCGAACGCGGCGAAGAGGCCGAGCGAGTTCGCCGACGTGAGCTGCTTCGTGTCGACGAGATTGGGAATCGACGCGTCCTTCGCCGGACCCCAAAGCAACGAGAGGATCTCGAGCGCGAACGACACGAGGACGAGCCCGACGAGGCTGTCGACGAACGGGAGCAACGCAAGGAGACCGGCCCGGCCGATGTCGCAGGCGACCATGACCCGGCGGCGGTCGAAGCGGTCGACGATGACGCCGCCGACGGTGGCAAGGAAGAACCCGGGCACGACCCGGGCGACCATCACGAGGCTGACGGCCGCACCCGACCCGCCCGAAACCCGGGCCGCGATCGCAAGGATCGCGATGATCCCGATCCAGTCGCCCAGGCTCGACACCACCTGGGCCACCCAGAGCTTGAAGAACGAGCGGGTGCCGAAGACGCGCCAAAACGCAGGCGGAAGGCCGGTCTCGTCCGGCGACGCCGGGATGAACGGTGCCGGCTTCTCCGCCATCGTTGGTCAGGTTAGGTGGGGCGTCATCGACCCCGACAGGGCCGACCTACGCCCGTTCGGGCGCGACGGGCGCGTCTTTGCGGCCGTTGCCGTCGTCCGGCGCGACTGGGGGCGCCTCCATCGTGGCCACGACCTCGCCCGCGGTGGCGGGCGGCTTCTTGGGCCGTTTGCGGGTGCGGCCCGCCTTCTTTTTCGTTCCGCCCGCCTTCTTTTTCGTTCCGCCGGCCTTCTTCTTGGCGCCCCCCGCCTTCTTCTTGGTCGACTTGCGGGCGCGCTTGGCGGGGCCGCGGGACTCGCGCTCACGCAGGAGCTCGACCGCCTCCTCGAGGTTCACGGACTTCGGGTCAGTGCCGCGCGGGATCGTCGCGTTCAGCGACCCGTCGGTGACGTACGGGCCGTATCGGCCCTCGAGGACCCGCACCGGGGCGCCGGTGTCCGGATGCTCGCCAAGCTCGGCGATGGGCGGCCTGGTCCGCCGGCGGTGCTGCTTGGGCTGCGCGAAGAGGGCCATTGCCCGCTCGACGGTGACCGTGAAGATCTCGTCCTCGGTCTCGAGGCTGCGGCTCTCCTTCCCCTTCTTCAGGTAGGGGCCGTAGCGGCCGTTGTGGGCGGTGATCTTGTGGCCGTCGGCGTCGGTGCCCACTTCCCGGGGTAGGCGGAGGAGCTTGAGCGCGTCCTCGAACGTGATCGTGTCGAGGCTCATCGACGACAGCAGCGATGCCGTCTTCGGCTTCTCCTCGCCGTCGACGAGCTCGCCGAGCTGGACGTACGACCCGTAGCGGCCGTCGCGTGCGATCACTTCGAGCCCCGTCTCGGGATCCGTGCCGAGCACCTGCGGCCCCTCGGCGGCCCGCGCCAGCAGCTCCACGGCGAGGTCGACCGTGAGCTCGTCGGGCGGGATGTCGTCGGCAAGCGAGGCGCGCTCGTCGTCCCGCTCGAGGTACGGGCCGAACTTCCCGACCCGCACGTTGATCGTCCGACCGTCGTCGTCCTTGCCGATCTCTACGGTGTTGACCTCACGCGGGTCGATCTCGGCGAGGTGCTCCTCCCCGACGAGATCCTTGAGCCCGCGCTGGCCGTTCCCGAAGTAGAACTCGCGCAGCCAGTTCGTTGACTCTGTCTCGCCGCGCGCGATGCAGTCGAGCGACTCCTCCATTGTGGCGGTGAAGTCGTAGTCGACGAGGTGCGGGAAGTGGCGCTCCATGAGCTGGAGCTTGGCGAACGCCGTCCAGGACGGCACGAGCGCGCTCCCCTTCTTCCAGACGTAGCCGCGCTCGTGCGTGATCGTCTGGATCACCGACGCGTACGTGGAAGGACGGCCGATGCCGCGCTCCTCGAGCTCCTTGACGAGGCTCGCCTCGGTGTAGCGCGCCGGAGGCTGCGTGTTGTGACCGGCGGCGGCGAGCGTCTCGCAGCGGACTGCGTCACCTTCGGCGAGCGGCGGCATCGGCGATTCTGCGTCCTCGCGCTCGGCCGCGGGGTCGTCCGCCCCCTCGACGTACGCGCGCCGGAACCCGAGGAACTCGTATGTCTTCCCCGACGCCGCGAACACCGCCGCCTCGCCCGCCGTCGACGTCGCCGACAGGCGGATCGACACGCGCCGGGCGCGCGCGTCGGTCATCTGGCACGCGAGTGTGCGCATCCACACCAACTGGTAGAGACGCCGCTCGTCAGTGCCGAGCTCGCCGCGTACCTCGTCGGGACTGCGCATGCGCTCACCGGCGGGCCGGATCGCCTCGTGCGCCTCCTGCGCGTTCTTGACCTTGCCTTGATAGGTACGCGGCGCGTCGGGCAGGTACTCGTCGCCGTACAGGCTCCGGATCTGCTCGCGGGCGCCGTTGATCGCCTGGTCCGACAGGTTGGTCGAGTCGGTGCGGACGTAGGTCACGTACCCGCGCTCGTACAGACCTTGCGCGACGCGCATCGTGCGCCCGGCCGAGAACCGGAGCTTCCGGCCCGCTTCCTGCTGGAGTGTCGACGTCGTGAACGGAGCCTTCGGCCGTTCCGTGAACGCCTTCGACTCGACCGACGCGACCTCGTATCCGACGTCGCGCAGCCGTTCGACGAGCGCCTCGGCGTCGGGCTGCTGCAGGTGGACGACCGGGTCGCCGCCGCGGGCGTCGGCGGCCACCTGGCCGGTGGCCGGGTCGAAGTCGCGGCCGCTGGCGACCTTGCTCCCGTCCAGCTCCACCAGCGTGGCCGGGAAACGACCACTCTTGTCGGCTCCGCCGACGGCGAACTCGCCCTCGAGGTCCCAGTACTCGGCGGCCCGGAAGGCCATGCGGGCCCGCTCCCGCTCGACGACGAGACGGGTGGCCACGCTCTGGACCCGGCCCGCCGACAGCCTCGGCATCATCTTCTTCCACAGGACGGGCGACATCTCGTAGCCGACCAGGCGATCGAGGACCCGGCGGCCCTCCTGCGCCTCGACCAGCTTCATGTCGAGCTCCCGCCAGTTCTCGATCGCGTCCTGGATCGCGCTGCGGGTGATCTCGTGGAAGACCATGCGCCGTACCGGCACGTCGGGCCCCAGCACCTCGAGCACGTGCCACGAGATCGCCTCGCCCTCGCGGTCCTCGTCGGTCGCGAGATAGAGCTCGCTCGCGCCCTGCAGCGCGGACTTGAGCTCCTTGACTACTTCTTTCTTCTTCTTGGGGACGACGTAGATCGGTTGGAACTCATTGTCCACGTCGATCCCGAGGCGTCCGGCGTCGGTTCCCTTGTACTTCTTCGGAACTTCACTCGCGTTGCCGGGAAGGTCACGAATGTGACCAACGCTCGACTCCACGACGTAGTCCGCGCCGAGGTAGCCCGCGATGGTGCGGGCCTTCGCCGGAGACTCGACGATCACGAGCGGCTTGGGCATGCGCGAGATCCTCGTTGCATTGGGTACAAACGGGCCAACCGGGGGAAGTCGGCCTCACCGTGGTGCCACGAACCGGGTACCCGTGTCAAACATTCCCTGCGCTCACTACCCGGATCACGCCACCGGTTCCTTCTTGTCTATCGTGTCGGGCCATGCACCTGGTGGCACTGAGCCTCGATCCCAGGGATCTCCTGGAATCGTTCGGCCCATGGGCGACGATCGGGCTCTTTCTCATCATCTTCGCCGAGACGGGGTTGTTGATCGGGTTCTTCCTTCCCGGCGACTCGCTGCTCTTCACCGCCGGCATCCTTGCTTCGCAAGGCGATCTCAACATCGCGGTGATTCTCGTCGGTTGTTTCCTCGCCGCCGTGATCGGCGACCAAGTCGGATACACGATCGGTCAGCGCGCGGGACCCGCGCTGTTTCGTCGTCCCGACTCGCGCATCTTCAAACAGAAGTACGTGGAGCGCACCAAGGAGTTCTTCGAGAAGCACGGCCCGAAGACGATTCTCCTCGCGCGCTTCGTGCCGATCGTGCGCACGTTCGCGCCCGTGCTTGCCGGCGTGGGCGAGATGAACCGGCGCACGTTCACGACCTACAACGTCGTAGGCGGGCTCGTCTGGGGTGTGGGCGTGACGCTGGCCGGCTACATCCTCGGCGAAGCCATCGGCGAGGACATCGACAAGTACCTCCTGCCGATCATCGCCGTCATCGTCGTGCTGTCGATCCTGCCTCCTGTGATCGAGGCCCTGCGGGAGCGCCGTCGCAACCGCGCCGCGGCCGCCGTGACGGCCGCCGACGCCGAAGCCGAGGCCGCCGAGCTCCACCGGGCGGTCACCGAGGACTGAAGGCGGCCGCCCGCCCTTCCGTCAAGGGGACGTCAGATTCCGGGAGGGCGAGGTTAGGAAGGCGTCAGGGCCGTTCCCGGCACCCCCCGGCGGGCGTAAGACGGGAGGGGTGAGGAGCGAGCGGCCGCCCGACGGACCCGACGACCGGCTCGTCGTCGCCGGCCTCGGCGTGGCCGCCCTCGGGCCCATCGCCGTTGCCAGTGCGCTTGTCCCCTTCCGGGAGCACATCGCAGACGTGAACGCGGCGCTTGTGTTCGTTGTCGTCGTCGTCCTCGCCGCCGCGCTCGGCGGTCGGTGGACCGGCGTCTCCGCCGCTGTGGTGTCGGCACTGTCCTACGACTTCTTCCTCACTCGTCCGTATGGTTCGCTGACCATGGACCAAGCCGAGGACATCATCACGACAGTGCTCCTCGCCGCGGTCGGGCTGATCGTCGGGGAGATCGTGGTGTGGGCGCACCGTGGATACCGGCAGTCCCGGCGCGGACGCGACGAGATCGCCCGCCTGCACCGCGTGGCAGAGCAGGTCGCGGCGGGCGCCCGGACGGACGACTTCTTGGCGTCGGTACGCGCCGAGCTGTCGCAGCTGTTGTCTCTGCGGTCCTGCGAGTTCGAGCAGCCCCCGTTTAGTGCACCTTTGCCGCGGCTCGAGCGCAACGGTTCGGTCGAGACCCCGCGCCGGCGGTTCGTGCGGGGTGAGTTTGCGCTACCAACTGAAGGCGTCGAGCTCCCCGTGCTCGGCCGGGGCCGGCAGCTGGGGCGGCTCGTGCTCGTGCCCCAGCCCGATGTGGGGGTGTCGATCGAGGAACGCGTGGTCGCGATCGCGCTGTCCGACCAGCTCGGTGCCGTGTTGGCGGCCGAGCTCGATGCTCCCAAGACCAACGGACATCGCGAGCACGACCCGTTCTGGAGCTGATCCAGCGACGCGCCGTCGTCGCTACGCGTTGATCTCGTAGACGGGG
>JBKPDG010000056.1:0-2106 GCA_046727755.1 Actinomycetota bacterium | reverse complement strand
TCGGGCCCACGCACATAGGCGCGGCGCTTGGTGGGAAAGCGAAGTCCGTGCACGTCCACGATGTCGTGGACGTATTGCGCGGCCGGAAAGCCGCCGGCCACATCGACATGGTAGTCGTGCCGGCGCAGCAGCCCATCGTCGGCGAAGTAGAAGTCCTGTTCCTTGCTATGGCTGGCGATATGGTCGGGAAACCGCGCGCGCAACCCACGCCAGAGCTCACCCCCTTCCTGCCATGGCGAAATTTCGGTGACCTCGAAACCGGGCATGGCCATGAAGAAAGGCGTCGTCAGGTAGGTCCACAGCGCGTAACCGTTGAAATACGCCCGGTGAAGCGGATCCCACGGAGTATTCATGGCGTGGCCTGCGAAGGAGGTCCTGGGCTCGGCGCGTTCGCGGACGACTGTTCCCGAGGTCGTCTCGATCGCGATCCGGTCGGGCGTGAACGCGGTACGCCAGTCCGGCTGGCCGAACGGGCCAACCGACGCGATCTCCGCATGGAGCGCGACGGTCATCTGACGGGGGCTGAGGTCCTGCAGGAGGCCCTTCAGGGCCCACAGTCCTCCGCCGGTGACGATGGTCGCGGTCAGCGAATTGAGCGCTCTCCAGCGAGCAAGGCCCCCGTGTGCGTCAATGACGCGGGCCAGCAGGTCGTTCATGTGAGGCGACAGTCCGGCATCGGGGGATGACCGGTTGCGACCAGGTCTATCCCGTCAGGAGCACGACGCGAAACCGGGCCCTGCCACTCATCATGTGCTCGTAGCCTCTGACGCGCGCTCCAGTGGAACGACCTCGGTCATCGGGCGCACGCCGCTCAGCGCGCTGAAGGCCAGGGTGTCCTGCGAATCGATCCACGAACCCGATGGCCAGCCCTTGATCGAGCGGCGGCCGAAGATGAGCGGAGGCGCCGGGACTTCGAGCGGCTCCGCGGGAGCCCCGACAATGACGAGCTCGGGGAAACTGAAGGCCCGGCCAGTGGCCCTCCTTCGTGAGGAAGTCGCTGTGGCAGATGCCACATGCCTCGACCTTGATCCGCACGGATCCGGGGCCGGGCTGGGGCATCGGCCGCTCGACGAGCTCAAGGGGACCCCTGGGCACGGCCGACTCGCGCGACACGCATGCTGGGCATGACTCCTCCGTGCGCCGGTCAAACCGGCGAGGTGAAGTGAATGCAAGAGTCATACGGTGAAGGCGTAGCGAGCCACGCCGGCCCCGAGTCATGCGCAGGCGTCCGCGAGGGCGTCGGTGAAGCGTAGGCGCAGGCCGGGTATTGAGCCGCGAAATCCATGACCCACTCCGGGGTGCCGACGTCTTGGAGAACGGCGGAAGGCCACACCGGCAGCGCCGATCTCGCGAGGCGCAACCGGACCCCGCGGTCAGAGACCCCGAGCATGCGCCCAATCACCTCGCACGGGAACCGGGAGATCCCGCGTTCGTCTGCGGTCGAGGGGGCCTCGCCACACTGCTTCGCCATGGGCGTGGCGCATCGGTGCCCCGATTCTGCCGCATCGCGCCCGGCTACCAGCACATCTCGTCGAGGTGCATCACGCGCGGGGATAGATGTGATGAAGCGGCTGGCCTCCCGCTCGACGTGGTGGCATATGCGGCCCCACAAGAGTGAACCCGCGGTCAACGCCGCAGAGAGGAGAGGCCAGCCATGGACCATCTTGGCATCGACGTGCACGAGAGGGAAAGCCAGATCTGCATCCTCGCCGAGGGGGGCGAGCTGATTGAGCAGCGTATCCGTACCGAGCCCGAGCGCTTCGCGGCCGTGCTCGGCACGCGCCCCCGGGCACGGATCCTCATCGAGGCCTCCACCGACAGCGAATAGGTCGCCCGCTGTCTCGAGGGCCTCGGCCACGAGGTCATCGTCGCCGACCCGAACTTCGCCCCGATGTACGCCACCCGAACGCGGAAGATCAAGACCGATCGGCGGGATGCCCGCGCCTTGGCCGACGCCAACCGGCTCGGCGCCTACCGCCCGGCCCACCGGCTCTCCGACGTCCAGCGCCAGGTACGCGGACGCCTCGGGGTCCGGGAGGCGCTCGTCCGCACCCGCACCCGCTACATCCCCCGCATCCGGGCCCTGCGCCGCCAGCACGGCTATCG
>JBKPDG010000055.1:0-8864 GCA_046727755.1 Actinomycetota bacterium | reverse complement strand
TCTTCGATCGCCCTCTTCGCCCGTGTCGGAGGCGGCATCTACACCAAGTCGGCCGACGTGGGGGCCGACCTCGTCGGCAAGGTCGAGGTGGGCATCCCCGAGGACGACCCCCGGAACCCGGCGGTGATCGCCGACAACGTGGGCGACAACGTGGGTGATGTCGCCGGGATGGGGGCGGACCTCTTCGAGTCCTACGTGGGCTCCATCGTGGCCGCCATCGCCATCGGCGCCACGCTCAAGCCCGATCCGGCGGTCTGGATGGGCCTGCCGATCGCGGTGGTCATGGCCGGGCTCGTGTCCTCCGTGATCGGCGTGCTGTGCATGGGCTTTCTCCAGCGAATGGACCCGCAAGCCGCGCTCCGGAACGCGACCCTGATCGCGAGCGGGGTGCTGGTCGTCCTGGCCTTCGTGGTCGTGCGCTGGCTCGGGGTGGGCATGGGCCCATTCTGGGCGGTGGTGGCCGGACTGGTCGCCGGGGGGGTGATCGGCTACCTCACCGAGCTCTACACCTCCGGCAAGAAGGTCCGGGCAATTGCCGAGTCGTGCCAGACCGGGAGCGCCACCAACATCATCTCGGGCTTCGCGGTCGGGCTCGAGTCCACGGCGCTCCCGGTGGTCGCCATCTGCGCCGCCATCTTCGTCGCGTACCAGGCGAGCGAGCTGTACGGGATCGCGCTGGCCGGCGTCGGGATGCTCGCCACCATCGGCATCACCATGAGCGTGGACGCTTACGGGCCGATCGCCGACAACGCGGGCGGGATCGCCGAGATGGCCCACCTCGGGCCGGAGACGCGGCGGATCACCGATCACCTCGATGCCCTCGGGAACACCACCGCCGCCATCGGCAAGGGGTTCGCGATCGGGTCGGCGGCGCTCACCGCCCTCGCCCTCTACGCGGCCTACACAGAGAGCGTCGGGCTCTCCGTCATCGACCTGACGAGCGCACGGGTCGTGATCGGTCTCTTCCTGGGCGGCATCATGCCGATGATGATCGCGGCCCTCACCATGAAGGCGGTCGGCCGGGCCGCCTTCGGCATGGTGCAGGAAGTGAGGCGTCAGTTTCGCGAGATCGTGGGGCTGATGGAAGGTACGGCCAAGGCGGACACCGCCCGCTGCGTGGAGATCGCTACCGCCGGGGCGCTGAGGGAGATGATCGTGCCGGGGCTGTCGGCCGTGATTCTGCCGCCGGTCATCGGGTTCGTTCTGGGCAAGGAAGCGCTGGGCGGCTTCCTGGCCGGGGCCACCCTCATGGGCGTCTTCCTCGCGCTCCTCATGGCCAATGCCGGCGGGGCGTGGGACAACGCGAAGAAGTATATCGAGGAGGGGAACCTCGGGGGCAAGGGGTCGGAGGCGCACCGGGCGGCAGTCGTGGGGGACACGGTCGGAGACCCGTTCAAGGACACGTCGGGCCCCTCCATGAACATCCTCATCAAGCTGATGTCGGTGGTCGCCTTGGTGCTCGCCCCGCTCTTCCGCTAGCGGCCTTCTCCAGGATTCGACGGGGGCCCACCCCAGCCAGGCGACAAATTGCAGGCGGCCTCGTGAAGTGGTATACGCTGTGCGCTCAGCCATCGTGAGAAGTCCCGGAGTGAGAGGGGGGTCGTGAGTGACCAAGGTCATCGTGGAGCCCGACGAGTCCTTCGAGAACGCGCTCAAGCGCTTCAAGAAGCAGTGCGAGAAGGCCGGGCTCATGTCCGAGCTTCGGAAGCGCCAGCACTACGAGAAGCCGAGCGTCAAGCGGAAGCGCAAGGCGCTGGCGGCGCGGAAGAAGGCGAAGAAACGCGAGCGGATGATGGACTGATCGCCGGAGCCGAGGCGGTCGAGTGGTCGCATTTCCGGGGGCTCTTGGCCCGGCAGACGCACTCGCCGATGGGGCGCGAGCTCGTCTCGAGCCGCGCCCCGCTCACCGAGGCCCCCGCGATCAGTGCCGCCCTCCGGGAGACGCGCCGAGCTCGTCTTGCCCTGGGCGCGGCGGGATCGCCGCCGTGGGGCACCCTCCCGGACGCGCGTGGCCTCCTCGCTGACGCCCTGGTCCCGGGCTCCGTTCTCGACGGTACCGACCTCGTCACCTTCATTCCCTTGCTGGAGGCGAGCGTGCGCCTTCGCGCCTACGGCCGGGGGATCCAGCCCGTCGCGCCGGAGATCGCATCGGCATTCCTCGCCCTGCCGGTGGCGGCCGAGCTACACCAGCGGCTCCAGGCGTCGCTCGAGGAGGACGGCCGGGTTACCGATGCGGCCAGCCCGACGCTGCGACGCATCCGTGAGCGCCTGCGTAACCTGCGCCACGACATCCGGCGGCGGCTCGAGGCGTATTTCGGGAGCCCCACGGCCGAGGCCACGTTCCAGGAGCGCTACGTGACGGTCCGCCACGGCCGCTACGTCCTGCCGGTGCTCGCAGCGGCCAAGGGTCGGGTCCGCGGGATCGTGCACGACCGCTCCCAGAGCGGGGCGACCCTGTTCATCGAGCCCGAGGCCGTGATCGAGCACAACAACGAGCTGGTCCAGGGCGAGCGCGAAGAGGAGGCCGAGGTGCTGCAGGTCCTGGCGGAGCTGACCGACGCGGTGCGCGAGGCCGCCCCGGTGCTGTCGGCCCTGATTGCGGGTGTCGGCGAGCTCGATCTCGTCTTCGCCCGCGCCGGGCTCGCCGAGCGGATGGCTGCGGTGGAGCCCGTGATCGACGAGTCACGGACGGTCGCGATCGATGGAGCACGCCATCCCTTGCTGGTGGCGCAGGGCTGGACGGAGACCACGGATCGCTCGCCACGTTCCGTCGTGCCGATCGATCTTCACCTGGACGCCGCCCGCCCGGTGCTCGTGGTGACGGGTCCGAATGCCGGCGGAAAGACCGTGGCCCTGAAGACCCTGGGGTTGCTGGTGCTGATGGCGCAGTCCGGGTGTCATCTGCCGGCCCGGGAAGGATGCCGGCTCCCGGCGTTCTCCCGCCTCTTCGCGATCATCGGCGACGACCAGAGCGTCGCCGAGAACCTCTCGACCTACTCGGCCTTCGTCAAGCAGCTCCGCACGGTGCTGGACGAGGTGGACGATCGGTCGCTCGTCCTGCTCGACGAGCTGGGTGCCGGCACCGATCCAGATGATGGGGCGGCGCTGGCGCAGGCGGTGCTCGAGGCGCTGGCCGACCGCGGCGCGCTCTGCATGGCCACGACCCACCTCGAGCCGCTCAAAGGCTTCGCCGCGACCTTCGCCGGCGCCCGGAACGCGTCCGTCGAGTTCGATGCCATGCGTCTCGAGCCAACCTTCCGGCTCGTTTACGACCGTCCTGGCCAGAGCTACGCGCTTGCCATCGGGGCTCGACTCGGTCTTCCCGCTCCGCTGATCGAGCACGCCCAGGCGTATCGCTCCACGCAGGCCCGCGCGCTCCAGGACCTCCTCGCCCGGCTGGACGCCCAGGACCGGCAGGACGCCGAGCGGACGGCGCGGATCGCGGTGCGTGAGGCCGAGCTGGCCTCGCTCCTTGCCACGGCCGAGGCCGAGGCCGAGGCGGCGCGGGTCAAGGCGAGGGACACGCTGGCTCGCGCCCGTGAGGAATCCGAGCGTATGCTCGCCGACGTCCGTCGCGCGGTGAACGAGGAATGGGATCGTCTGCGCCGGGCGGAGCGCACCCGTGAGACCCTGGAGCAGAGCCGGCGGCGACTGCGCGAGATCGGCCGGAGCGTGGGCCACGCCGGAGCGGACGTGCGCGGCGAGGCGGACGGGGAGCCGGCCCGGGCCGGCGATCGGGTGACAGTGGCACATCTCGGTCTCACGGGAGAGGTGCTGAGCGTCGACGGCAGCCAGGCGACGGTGCAGGCCGGAGCGGTGACGGTGAAGGTGCCTGTCCAGGGTCTCCAGGTGGTCCACCGCGCTGGCCGAGCCGATGGCGGCCAGGGGCTTGCCTCGCACCTCCGCGCGAGGCAAGAGCACGGGCCGGTGCGACGGAGGGGGATCCGTCTCCCCGACAAGAGCGCGGTGCCAACCGAGATCCGCCTGATCGGGCGGACCACGGAAGAGGCGCGCGACGTCCTCGAGAAGTACCTCGACGACGCCTTCCTGGCTGGCCTGGCCACGGTGCGGATCGTCCATGGCAAAGGGACCGGCGCACTCCGTCGGGCCGTGCACGATCTCCTGGCGCAGCATCCCCTGGTCGAGCAGCACCGCGCCGGTTCCGCCCACGAGGGGGGCGACGGCGCGACGGTGGCCCAGCTGAGGATCGCCTGAGGACAATGGCCGCCGCGCCCGCCATGACAGGCCGCTGAGATGGCCTTCTCGTCGGAGGTGCTCGACGAGATCCGCGGCCGGCTCGACATCGTCGAGCTGGTCGGACGATTTGTGAACCTGAAGCGGGCCGGCGAGCACTGGAAGGGACTGTGCCCCTTCCACACGGAAAAGACCCCCTCCTTCACCGTCAACCCCAAGAAGGGGATCTTCTACTGTTTCGGCTGCCACGTGGGCGGTGACGCGTTCGGCTTCGTCATGCGCCAGGAGCGGCTGTCCTTCCCCGATGCGGTGGGAGTCCTCGCCCAGCGGGTGGGCGTGGAGCTGACGGAGCGGCGCGAGCGCAGCGAGAGCGATGGCCGCCTCGACGTCTTGCGCCGGATGCTCGCCACGGCAGCCGAGTTCTACGCTGAGCGTCTCTGGGGCCAGGACGGCGCGCGTGCGCGCGCCTACCTCGAGAGCCGGTCCATCGATCCAGATGTGGCGCGCCGCTTCGGCCTCGGGTATGCGCCCGAGGGATGGGAGGTGCTGCTCGGCTTCATGCGCGCCCGCGGCGTCGCCGAGGAGATGCTCGTCCAGGGCGGCCTGGTCGTGCCCCGCCAGACTGGGCCGGGTTCCTATGACCGTTTCCGTGGCCGGCTCCTCTTCCCGATCCGCGACCCGCAGGGGCGCGTGATCGCCTTCGGCGGTCGCGCGCTCGCGGCCGAGGAGCCGAAGTACTTGAACTCGCCGGAAACGCCACTCTACAGCAAGGGGCAGACCCTCTACGCGCTCGATCTGGCGCGACAGCCCGCTCGAGAGCGCGGCCGGGCGGTGGTGGTCGAAGGCTACATCGACTGTCTCATGGCGCATCAGCATGGGTTCGGGGAGACGGTAGCGGCCCTGGGCACCGCGTTCACCGGCGGTCAGCTCGCGTTGCTGCGACGGCACGCTGACGAGGTCGTCGCCGTGTTCGATGCCGACGCCGCCGGCCGGAAGGCGAGCGAGCGGATCGAACAGCTGGTCGGAGAGGTGACGGACATCCAGGGGCTCGGATGGTCGGTGTCGCGCACCGGCGATTACCGCCAGCCGGGGTACTTCCCGGTCAGGGTCGCCCTCCTTCCCGCCGGCCACGACCCTGACAGCTTGCTCCGTGCCGAGGGAGCGCCCGCGTTCCAGTCGCGTCTTGACTCGGCCCGGAGTATCTTTGCCTTCGTGATGGAACGGGCCCTCGCCGAAGAGGACCTGTCGACCGCCCGGGGACGGGCGGCTGCGCATGCGCGGGCCGTCCTCATCCTCTCGCGAGTCTCCGATGGCGAGGAAGGCTCCGGCCTGGCGCGCCAGGCCGCTCGGGGGCTCGGGCTGGACGAGACCCAGCTCTGGATCGAAGCCCAGCAGCTCAAGGCGGCCGGTAGCCGCCGGTCCACGCCGGAACCGTCGCCTCGACCGGTCGGCGTCAGCGACTGGCCCCCCCCGAGCCTCTTCGAGCGCGATCTCTTGCTCCTGCTGCTCCACGTGGCGGAGGCTCGGGCGAGCCTCCTCTCCATCGTCGACGACGAAGACGTGGCGCACCCCGGCCTCCGTGTGCTCCTCGGGGCCCTCCGTCGGGAGCCCGGAGCCTCGACGGCTCGACTGATGGCCGGCTTGCCAGGCGAGCCCGAGCGAGGCCTTCTGGCCAGCCTCCTGCTCGAGGAACGCGCCTGGGCCGACGCGGCCGAGCAGGCGAGCGAGTTCCAGCGGCGGTGCGAGTTCCGGCGGCGGCGCCGGCAGATCAAGAGCGTCAGCCAGGCCATCGCACGGGCGCAGGACACGGGGGATCCGGCCCGGGCCAGGCTTGAGGCCGACCTCGACAGCCTGCAGCGCGAGGCGAGGGCGATCAGGGAGCTGTTGCGGCTCCGCCCCGCCCCCGGCGCGGGTGGCTGACCGAACCCTTCCAGGAGGAGCGGCGAGGCGTATGGGGGACGAACCAAAGCTCGAAGAGCTCGACAAGCTCATCGCGATGGGGAAGCAGAAAGGCTTCCTCACCTACGACGAGGTCAACGACGCCCTCCCGTCGGACATCGTCTCCCTCGACCAGCTCGACGACATCATGATGATGTTCGGGGCCATGGACATCGAGGTGGTCGACTCGGCCAAGGTCGGCCGGCTCCCCTCCGAGATGGCCGCCGCCCAGCCCGAACCCGAGGAAGACGAGCCGGCCGACGCGCCCATCGACCTGTCGCCGGGTCCGGTGGGCCGCACCGAGGACCCCGTCCGTCTCTACCTGCGCGAGATGGGCCGCGTGGCCCTCCTCACCCGCGAGGGCGAGATCACGCTGGCCAAGCGCATCGAGGAGGGCAAGGACGAGGCGACCCGGGCCATCCTCTCGACCAACCTCGCCCTCGAGAAGATCCACGCCCTCCGCGAGGAGCTGCGCAAGGAGCTGGTGCCGATCAAGGACGTGGTGGACTTTCCCGAAGAGGAATCCACCGAGGAGAAGGAGGAAGAGCTCCGGCGCTCGGTCATCCGCGAGCTCGGCAACGTCGACCGGCTCCTGCGTGACCGCGAGAAGCTCATCGAGCAGGCGAAGAAGCTCCGCGCCCGGTCCGGCGGGCGGAAGCGGGGCAAGGGTGATCCGCCCTGGAAGAAGTTCGAGACCCAGGCGCATGCCAAGCAGGCCAAGGTGCTCGCCACCCTGCGCGGGCTCACCCTGCAACCCTCGCTGCTCGAGCAGTGGGGTCAGGACCTCAAGCGCCTCGTCGAGCGCGTGGAGCGAGCGGAGCGTGAGATCGCGCTCTGGTCCGACGGCAAGCGACCCGCCCCGGCGGCGGTGGACGCGTTCCTGGCCTCCCTGTCCGACGAGGACTCGGAAGACGGTGAGCTCTACCAGAAGGCGGCCGGGCGGTTCACCAGCGTGAAGGATCGTCTGGTGTGGCTCGCCCAGCAGAAGATCCGCCGCGCCGAGGAGCTGGCCAGGATGCGCGCGGACGAGCTCAAGCGCATCGTCGGCGTCATCAAGGCGGGCGAGGCCAAGGCGGCCCGCGCGAAGAAGGAAATGGTCGAGGCCAACCTCCGGCTCGTCATCTCCATCGCCAAGAAGTACACGAACCGTGGCCTGCAGTTCCTGGACCTGATCCAGGAGGGCAACATCGGCCTCATGAAGGCCGTGGACAAGTTCGAGTACCGCCGCGGATACAAGTTCTCCACGTACGCCACGTGGTGGATCCGGCAAGCCATCACGCGTGCCATCGCCGATCAGGCTCGCACCATCCGCATCCCCGTCCACATGATCGAGACCATCAACAAGCTCATCCGGACTTCACGGCAGCTCGTTCAGGAGCTCGGACGGGAACCGACCCCCGAGGAGATCGCGGTCAAGATGGACGTGCCGGTCGACAAGGTGCGCAAGGTGCTCAAGATCGCCCAAGAGCCGATCTCGCTCGAGACCCCCATCGGCGAGGAAGAGGACAGCCACCTCGGCGACTTCATCGAGGACAAGCAGGTCGGATCGCCGGTGGAATCGCTGATCACGCTCTCCCTGCGTGAGCAGACCAACAAGGTCCTGAACACCCTCACGCCCCGCGAGGAGAAGGTGCTACGCCTGCGCTTCGGGCTCTCCGACGGCTGCGAGCACACGCTGGAAGAGGTCGGTCAGGACTTCGCGGTCACCCGGGAGCGGATCCGGCAGATCGAGGCCAAGGCGCTCCGCAAGCTCCGCCATCCATCCCGCTCCAAGAAGCTCCGAAGTTTCCTGGAGTCGTGAGCGGCGCGGAGGACGCGGTACGATCATGGGGATGGGGCCCATAGCTCAATTGGCAGAGCCCCCGGCTCATAACCGGTTCGGTCTTGGTTCGAGTCCAAGTGGGCCCACCACCGACAGCGCACGCTCGGCTCCCCGGCGGGGGAGCGGGATCGGGTGAGGGGAACGTGGACGATCAGCTCCGCACGATGATCGACCTGCAGGGTCTCGACACGCGCATCGCCGCCCTCGAGGCAGAGGTGGCCAGGCTGCCGGGGGCCATCGCTGCCGCCCGGACCGCCGTCGAGGAGGCACGCAAGACGGTAGAGACCGCGAAGAGCCGCCTCGACGGAACCAAGAAAGAGACGCGGACCAGGGAAAAGGACCTGGAGGTGGCGCAGGCCAAGCGCGCGCGGATCGAGGCTCGGCTCTACGAGGTCAAGACGAACAAGGAGTACTCGGCCGTGCTCCTCGAGATCGAGGAGGTCAAGCAGGAGAAGTCGCGGATCGAGGAGGAGACCCTCACCTTGATGGAGCGCCAGGAGCGCCTGGTCGCTGAGCTCAAGGAAGCCGAGAGCCGGCTGGAGGTCCGCGCCATCGAAGGTGGCAAGGAGGAAGCCGCCCTCACCGCGAAGCTCCGCGAGCTCGAGGCCGATCTCGCCTTGCTCCGGAGCGAGCGCCGGGACCTCACCAGTCAGCTTCCGCCCCTGGTCCTGGCGAACTACGACAAGCTGCTCCGCGCCCGTGGCGGGCTCGCCCTCGTGCCTATCATCAAGCCGAACCTGTGCGCGGGCTGCCGGATGACGGTCACTCCTCAACGCATCCAGGAGCTCAGACACCAGAACGCGCTGAACCCCTGCGAGTCCTGCGTCCGCTTTCTCTACTGGCTACCCTTATCTGGCGAAGCGGGGTCCCCGTTTGGAGCGGAGGTCCGTCACCTCCCATCGCCCGCGGA
>JBKPDG010000054.1:0-8682 GCA_046727755.1 Actinomycetota bacterium | reverse complement strand
GATCACGAGCACGGAGAGACGATCGAACGCCATCGCCGGACTTTCCGTCGCCATCGGGGCCGACGCGGTCTGGGCGACCGTTCGATCGATGGCGGCGTCGATCGCTTCGACGAGTTGATGTCTACGTTCGTTGAGCCGGTCGATCGCCCGCTTCGTCTCGGCGACCACTGGGTCGTCGACTCCGGGACCGCGTCCGTTGTCTTCCAGGTTCCACTGATGGAGATTGCTGGCGAGAAGGTCGACGAGGAGCCCGTCGAGGTGCCGCGCCGGTGTGTGATTCGGGTCGCGCAGCGCGCGTCGGAACTCGGCCACCACGTCGTCGCTCCTCGGGACGTCCTCCTCCGGCGACGAGGCAGCGGGGTTCACGGTCGCCCTTCGAGATAGTGCAGGACCGATCGCGCTGCCAGCGACCCCTGCCCGAGCGCGGCCGCGACGCGCGGGTAAGCGCCCGAGACGACGTCACCCACGGCGAAGACCCCCGCCCGTGACGTGCGCAATTCTCTGTCGACGACCACCGCCCCCGACCGGTCGAGGTCGAGCCGTCCGGCGAACAGCGCCGTGTTCGGCGCGCGTGCAATCTTGACGACCAACCGCTGCACGGCGAGCTCTCGCCGTTCACCGGTCGACGGCTGCACGAGGACGATGCTCTCGAGCCGCTCCGCGCCGAGCGCAGTTTCGAGCTCCCAGCCGGGAAGGTCCTCGATCCCGGCATGGTCCTGAATCTGGCGAGTGATGTCCTGCCGGGCTGTGAGATGGGGCGAACGGTGGATCAGCTTCACGGAGGAGCCTGTGTGTGCGAGCGCGAGGGCGTCCAGGGTCGCGCTGTCACCACCACCGATGACGGCTGCGTCCTGCCCGGCGAAGCCGGGCAGCACCGGCTCGAGCTGGTACGTGATGTCGCCGCCGAACGCTCCGTCGGGAGCGGCCTCGAGGTATTGCTTGCTCGTCCCCGTGGCGACGACCAGTGCTCGGCCGGACAGTATCCGGCCGTCGACGTCGATCGCACGCGCTTCCAGATCGACCCTGGTCACGGGATGTGCGAGACGCACCCGGTCGCCGAGGATCTCGGAGGACTCCAGCAGCGCTTGTTGCAGCGCGCCACCGTCCGCGAAGCGCCCGGCGGCGACGTTGCGGACAGAGTGAAGAATTTCGGACAGCTGACCACCCAAGGCGACGCTCGCCTCGACCAGGATCGTGTCGAGCTGGATGTCGAAGCACTCCAGCGCGCAGTTCACGCCGGCCACACCGCCGCCGACGACGACGACGTCGTGATGCTCCTCGTCGGTCATCCGGGTAAGCGTACGGTCACCCGCGTCGGACGGCGTCGAACGGCGGGCCGAGGAACAAGATGAGGCGGTCGACCCCGAGCGCGGCCAGTTCGGCGCGCGCCGGCGAGTCGACATCGATCCATCTCTGGTCGAATGCGGCGTGGACGGTAACGAAAAAGCGAGCGGGGTCCCGACCGGCTCCCACGCAGGCGTCGCGTGCGATCGCAACCAGTTCGCGCAGGCGTGGATGCACGGCGGGAGCATTGACGCCGTCGCCGATGCGCCCGGCGACCTCGGCCATCTTCGGGCCGGAAGCCGCGATCACGACGGGTGGCGCGGGGTCGGGCTGCAGGAAACCCGGAGTACTCCAGAGGCGCCGCAATTCCCCCACGCACGCCTCCACCTGCGCGCGGCGTACGGGGTCGGGAGGGACGGGACGTCCGATCGCCTCGTCCTCCCGCCGGAACGGCGCGCCGCCGCCGCCCGCGCCGAGCCCGAGGAGGAGACGTCCCCCCGAGATGTCCTGGAGGGTTGCCGCCATCGTCGCGAGCACACTCGGATACCGGTTGGCGACGTTCAACACCAGTGAGCCCACCATGACATCGGGTGTCGAGGCGGCGATCGAGGTCAACGTCGTCCAGCACTCGAGCACGCGAGACGCGTCGGACACACGCCCATCGAGATGATCGGGCGTCCAGATGCCCGCGAAGCCGGCGTCCACCGCTGCGCTCGCCGCGTCGCGTACCTGCGTCCACGATGCGTCGAATGGGTCGAGACGGAGGTCGACCTCCACCGGCTCAACTCTCCGGAATCGGGTGCCCGGCTTCGATGTCGCCGATTTCCTGCATGCCCAGCTGCCGGGTGCCGGATCGCGCGCAGCGTCCTCCGTGGGGAGCGAGCACGAAGGCGACGTGGTCGCCGGTGTCGACGCGCTCCGTAATCGTCCCGGCGAACCAATCACAACGGGCGAGCACGGGACAGCCGTCCGGACCGGGGCGCCATTCGACGTCCTCGAGCTTGTCGACTTCGTCGCCGGTCTCTCCGCCGAAGAGGTGTGCCAGATCCTGGTCACCGTGGCGGAGAAGGTGGACCACGAGGGTCTTCGCCGACAGGGCGATGCGGTACGTCCGGTTCTCCTTCGACAGCCAGACTGCGAAGCGTGGCGGCTTAATGCTGCATTGCGACGCAAGACCGACGAGACAGCCGTCGCGTTCGTCGCCCACCGCCGTTGTCACCACGTACGCGGGACTGTCCACGTCGGCGACGATGGCCTTGAACCCTTGCGCTTCAGCACTCACTCGTCTTCCTCCGGTTATCGGCCTGCCGCCGGGCCGTGTCCGCAGCCGACCATGACGCAAACCTAGGTACCCCGCGCAACAACTGCTTAGTCGTCGGGTGTAGTCGCGCTGGTCGGCGGGTTCCCGATCAGCTGATGCCTCGCTCCGGCCTCGTCTACGGTCAGGCCATGGCGAGAGTGCAGAATCGGTCGCTCGGGGGACGAGCGGACCAAGCCGGTCTCCTGTTCGCAGCGGCGAATGCACCGCTCACGTTCCAGCGGACCCTCATGCCCCGTGCCACGACCGACCAGGCGTTGGTCACGGGGCTCTCGGCGTCGGCGAACCATGCGCTCGTCACGTTGGTACAAGAAGCGGTCCAGTCAGCCGCGTTGCTCCTCGCAGGACAGGCCGAGCGGCGGACGGTCGACGAGGAGCGGTGGGGTCGCGCGGCGATCGCCGCGGACGTCGGCGCGATCGCCGCCGGTCTCGCTCTGCAGCGCGCGTTGCGCCCGAAGGAGCGCGAGCGGTTGTTCCGTGCGGGCGCTCGTACGAGTGGGTTCTGGCTTTCGGTGACCGGAATGGCCGGGGCGGCGGTCGGCGCACTCCAGGAGTCCTTCGAGCGGGCGGGAAGTCGTCGCAGCCGGACTCTCGCTGTGATCGGTCCAATCAGCGCCGCCCTCGCCGCCGTCAACACGTGGCAGGTGCGTCGGCGCGCCCATCTCGACGTCGACCTTCCCCCGGAAGACGTGAAGGCGTCCCTCGTGAAGTCGGTTGCGTTCGGGATCGGGGTCGCCGCGGGTATGTCGGCGCTCGGCGCCGGGGAGCGCAAGTTCGCAGATGGCCTGTCACGAGCCGTTGCCCGTCTACTGCCCGGCAATTCCGAAGTCTGGCGTCCAGTCGCCCACGCAATCACGCTTGCGGGGGTAGGCGCCGGCGCGCGCGTGCTCGCCGTCAAGGCATTGCATCACATCGAGCACTCGCAGGAGTCGGCCGAGCCCGCCTTCGATATCCCGCCGCCCAACCGGCTCCTCAGCGGGAGCATCGAGAGTCTCGTGCCCTTCGACACGCTGGCGCGTGCGGGCCGCCGGTTCGTGTGGATGGCGTGCGCACCCGACCACATCGCCGAGGTGATGGGTGAGCCCGCCGTTGCAGTACCGATCCGCGCGTACGTCGGGCTCGAGAGCGCGGCGACCGAGCAGGAACGCGTCGCCCTCGCGATGCGCGAGCTCGAGCGCACCGCCGCATTCGATCGTGCGTGGCTGATGATCGCATCACCGACAGGCACCGGCTACGTGAACTATGCGGCCGCTGCGATCCTCGAATTCCTGACGCGGGGCGACTGTGCGACGGTCGCAATGCAGTATTCGGCCCGGCCCTCCCCGCTGTCACTCGACCGTGTTCGCGAAGGCCGTCTCCACGCGCAGATGCTCGCCGCCGCGTTACGCGACCGCGTGGAGTTGTGCCCTCCCGACAAGCGGCCGAAGGTCGTGCTCTTCGGAGAGAGCCTCGGCGCGTGGACGAGCCAGGACGGCTTCGTCGACGAAGGTACGCAGGGTCTCGTCGAGGCAGGCATCGATTACGCGATCTGGATCGGTACGCCCCACTTCAGCAAGTGGAAGGAACGCGTCCTCTACGACGACCGGCCCGATGTCGACCGCACACTTGTGGGCCGTTTCAACGACATCGGCGAATGGGAGGCGCTCGACCCCGCGACGAGAGGACGCATTCGCTACGTGATGATCACGCACCACGACGACGGCGTAGGCGTGTTCGGTCCGGAACTCGCGATCCAGGCGCCCGACTGGCTCGGTGATCCTCGGACGCGCGCCGAATCGATTCCCAAGGGCATGCGATGGGCGCCCGTCACGTCGTTCTTCCAGGTGCTCGTCGACATGAAGAACGCCGCCAACGTGGTGCCCGGCGTCTTCGCAGCGAAGGGGCACGACTATCGGGCCGACCTCTTGCCGTTCTTCCACGCGGTGCTCGGGCTCGACGCCACGCCCGAGCAGCTTGCGAGCGTCGCCCAACGCCTCGCCGACCGTGAGCTCTTCCGTAGTGAATGGATGAAGAAACACGGAACCGCCGACAAGAGCTTGGCGGCCGCAGTGCTCGAGCGCTTGATCCGCGAGGAGCGCGAAGCCGGGCGTGACACCGACGAGCAGATTCTCAGGCTCGTGCGCGCGGTCGCGCTCGAGGAGTTCGACGCAAGCGCGGGCGTCGCCCCTTCGTGAGACGCGTCCGGGGCGGCGTCGCCGCGGAGCTGGCGGCGATTGGATGTGTCGCCGCGTACAACATCATCGTGACGCGGATCCACCGCCGGGCGCGCCTGCCGGCGAATCTCGGAGCCGCGGTCGCGCTCGCAGCCTTTGCGCGGATGTCAGGCGTGTCTTCGTCGGAGTTGGGCCTGAGTCGCGCGAACGTCGGGCGGGGAACCCGGATCGGACTCGTCGCAGCCGCGCCGCTCGCGGCGGCGTCCGCGGCCGCAGTCGCGAACCCGCGGACACGCCGGCTGGTGGCCGACGAGAAGATCACCGGGACGAGCGTTGGCGACGCTGTGTTCGAGACGCTCGTGCGCATACCGCTCGAGACCGCACTCGCCGAGGAGGTGATCTTTCGCGGTGTGCTGCTGGCACTCGGTTCGCGCAACCGATCGCGTGGATGGGCCATAGCGACGTCCTCGGTGGTGTTCGGGCTGTGGCACGTGGTGCCTTCGCTCGGTGCACCTGCGCGCGGCGCGAACGGCCGGCCGGATCCTCGCGTGACCGCATCGGCGGCTGCAGTGGTTGCGACAACTGCGGTGGCGGGCGCGGGCTTCGCCTGGCTGCGACTGCGCGCCGGCAGCGTGCTCGCCCCGAGCCTCGCCCACGCAGCGCTCAACATGGCCGCATTCGCGGGCGTCCGGATCACCAGTGCGATGGGTTCATCCCGCCCGGGTGCCGGGTAGCACTCTCGGACGGCGGTCCGCGTACCGGTCATCTGGGTCAACCCGCTCAAGTCGGGCACCACGCGCGCGCTCGGGACGACCACGCTGACACCACAACGTCGCGTGCCGCGTGGTCGCGCGCGCATGTATCGTCAGCCGCGTACTGCCGCGCGTGGAATAGGGGGGCGCCATGTACCCGCCCCGGTTCGACTACGTCGCTCCGACGACCGTCGACGAGGTGCTCGCGGTCCTCGCCGAACGCGGTGACGAGGCGAAGGTGCTCGCCGGCGGGCAGAGCCTCATCCCGATGATGAAGCTCCGGTTCGCGTTCCCCGAGATGCTCGTCGACGTCAACCGCGTCCCCGGCCTCGACTACATCGACGACGCCGACGGGCAGCTGCGCGTCGGCGCCCTCGTCCGCCACAACGACGTCGTCGCGTCGGAGGTTGTCGGGCGCGTCAACCACACGATGGCGGCGGCGGCGCCGTGGATCTCCGACCCGCTCGTCAGAAACCTCGGGACCGTCTGCGGATCGGTCGCGCACGCCGACCCACTCGGCGACTGGGCGTCCGTCATGCTGGCGTGCGGCGCGGACGTCGTGGCGCGCAGCACGTCGGGTGAGCGCGTGATCCCGATGGCCGAGTTCATCACCGGGCCGTTCTCGACCGCGCTCGAGCCCACCGAGCTCGTCACCGAGGTGCGGGTCCCGAAGTACGCCGGGCGCGGCGGCGGTACGTACGTCAAGCTCGAGCGCAAGGTCGGCGACTACGCGACCGTCGGTGTGGCCACGCACCTCGACCTCGACGGCAACGGCACGATTACCACCGCCGGGATCGCGCTCACCTCGGTCGCCCCGAACAACATGAAGGCCGTAGTGGCTGAGCAAGCGCTCGTGGGCCAGCCGCCGAGCGGCGCCCTGTTCGCGGAGGCGGCCGAGCTCGCCGCGCGTGCCGCCGAGCCCAAGGACGACGTGCGCGGATCAGCCGAGTACAAGCGCCAGGTCGTGCGCGTCTTCACGGGGCGGGGTCTCACCACGGCGCTCGAGCACGCACAGGCGTAGGGAGGAAGAGATGAACGTGACCGCGACGGTCAACGGCATCGAACGATCCGGCGACGTCGAGCCGCGCACACTGCTCGTCCACTTCCTGCGCACCGTATTGGGCCTGACCGGTACGCACGTCGGTTGCGACACCAGCAACTGCGGCGCGTGCACCGTCCTGCTCGACGGCACGCCGGTGAAATCGTGCACCCTGTTCGCGGTCCAGGCAGACGGGCGGAGCATCACCACGGTCGAGGGCCTCAAGCAGGACGGCCAACTCGACCCGATCCAGCAGGGCTTCAAGGAGATGCACGGCTTGCAGTGCGGGTTCTGCACGCCGGCGATGATGCTCGTCAGCAAGGCGTTGCTCGATCGCAACCCCGACCCGAGCGAGGACGACATCCGCTGGGAGCTCTCCGGCAACCTCTGCCGCTGCACCGGCTACGTGAACATCGTCAAGGCGATCCAGTGGGCCGCCAAGGAAGGTGCCGCACGATGACGACGACCGAGGAGCACGCACCGGGCCCGACCACGGCCGAGATCGGCGGCGTCGGCCACAGCGTGAAGCGCAAGGAGGACGACCGCTTCATCCAGGGCGGCGGGCTGTACATCGAGGACATCTCCCTGCCCGGGATGCTGCACCTCGCCCTCCTGCGCAGCCCGCTCCCGCACGCCCGCATCGTCAACATCGACGCGTCGGCCGCCGAGCAGCTGCCCGGCGTCGTCGCCGTCGTCACCGGCGAGGCGCTCGCCGCCCACGGCCTCGCGTGGATGCCGACCCTGTCCGGCGACACCCAAGCCGTGCTCGCCACCGACAAGGTCCGGTTCCAGGGCCAGGAGGTCGCCGGTGTCGTGGCCGAGAGCCCGTACATCGCGTGGGACGCGCTCGAGCTCATCGACGTCGAGTACGACCCGCTCCCGCCCGTCGTCGACCCGAAGCAGGCGCTGGCCGCGGACGCGCCCGTGATCCGCGACGACAAGGAGGGCCAGACCGACAACTCCTGTTACCAGTGGGAGAGCGGCGACAAGGCCGCGACAGACCAGGCCTTCGCGCAGGCCGACAAGGTCGTGAGCCTGGACACGCACTACCCGCGCTCGCACCCGGCGCCGCTCGAGACGTGCGGCTGCGTCGCCGATCTGAACCCGGTGACCGGCCAGGCGACGATCTACATGACGTCGCAGGCGCCGCACGCCATCCGCACGCTCTTCGCGATGGTCGCCGGGCTGCCCGAGGAGAACATCCGGGTCGTCTCGCCCGACATCGGCGGCGGCTTCGGCAACAAGGTGCCCATCTACCCGGGCTACGTGGTCGCGACGGCGGCGTCGCTGCTGATCGGCAAGCCGGTGAAGTGGATCGAGTCGCGCAGCGAGAACCTGATCTCGACCGGCTTCGCGCGTGACTTCCACATGCACGCCGACCTGGCCGTGAAGCAGGACGGCACGATCCTCGGTCTGCGCGTCAACATGACGTCTGACAACGGTGCGTTCTATGCCGACGCCCAGCCGTCGAAGTTCCGCGCCGGCCTGTTCCACGTCGTGACGGGGTCGTACGACTACCCGGCCGCTCACATCGTCACCCAGGGTGCGTACACGAACAAGGCGCCGGGCGGGGTCGCGTACCGGTGCTCGTTCCGCATCACGGAGGCGTCGTACCTCATCGAGCGGCTCGTGCAGAACGCCGCCTACGAGCTCAACATGGATCCGGCCGACTTCCGGATGAAGAACTTCATCCGGCCCGACCAGTTCCCGTACCACACGCCCACCGGGTTCGTGTACGACTCCGGCCAGTACGCGGCCGCGCTCCAGAAGGCGCTCGACGACGTCGGCTACGCCGGGATGCCGAAGGAGAAGGAAGAGGCGCGCAAGGAGGGCAAGCTCCTCGGTGTCGGGATCGCCAGCTTCACCGAGGCCGTCGGCGCGGGTCCGAGCAAGGACTACGACATCGCCGGCCTCAAGATGTTCGACTCTGCCGAGCTGCGCGTGCACCCGACGGGCAAGGCGATCCTCAAGCTCGGCACGAAGGCGCAGGGTCAGGGGCACGAGACCACGTACGCGCAGATCGTCGCCAACGAGCTCGGCATCCCCGCATCCGACATCGCGGTGCGGGAGGGCGACACCGACAACACGCCCTACGGGCTCGGCACCTACGCGTCGCGTAGCACCCCGACCTCGGGC
>JBKPDG010000053.1:0-6318 GCA_046727755.1 Actinomycetota bacterium | reverse complement strand
GGCCTCCTGGGTCCCTGGATGCCGGGCCCCTTGCGGCACAAGGGGCTCACGTACGAGATCCTGGTCGACCAGACGGTCTTCACGACCGAGGGCCTCTTCGGCATCCCGCTGGGCGTCGCCGCCTCGTACGTCATCCTGTTCATCATCTTCGGGGCGTTCCTCGAGAAGTCCGGGGCCGGCCAGTTCTTCATGCACCTGGCCAACGCGGTCGCCGGCGCGCAGCGCGGCGGCCCCGGCAAGGTCTCGGTGGTGTCCTCGAGCCTGTTCGGCACGATCTCGGGCTCGGCCGTCGCCAACGTCATGGTCGACGGATGGCTCACGATCCCCATGATGAAGCGCACCGGGTTCAAGCCGGAGGCCGCCGCCGCGATCGAGGCGACCGCCTCGACCGGGGGGCAGATCATGCCGCCGGTGATGGGCGCCGCCTCCTTCGTGATGGCGGAGTTCCTCGGCGTCCCGTACTGGCACGTCATGGTCGCGGCGGCGATCCCGGCGCTCTTTTACTACGGCGCCCTGTTCGCGGCGATCCACTTCAACGCGTCCCGGGCCGGGCTGCGGGGCCTCCCGAAGGAGGAGCTGCCGAGGCTCCGCGACGTGCTGTGGAGCCACGGCCACCTGCTGGCGCCGGTGGTGGTGATCTTCCTGCTGCTGCTCCAGGGATTCACGGCCACCTACGCGGCCCTGGTCGCGACGCTGGCGGTCATCTACGCGTGGCTGCTCGGGCTCTTCATCTGGCCGCTCCTGGTCGCGGGCGCGGCGCTCTGGGTTGGGGGTGCCGGCGTCTGGGCCTGGGTCGCGCTGGCAGCGGCCGGCCTGGCCGGTGCCCTGGCCCGTCCCGGTGGCCCGAGGGCCGTCCGGGACCTCCTGCGGCGCGACGCGCCGCTCGCGCTCCGGGACGGCGCCTTCCAGACGGTCCCGGTGGCGATGGCGACGGCCGCCGCGGGCATCATGATCGGGATCATCCTGCAGACGGGGCTCGCCATCCGGTTCACGAGCTTCCTCGTCGACTTCGCGGGCGGCTCGCTGATCGTCGCGCTGGTGATCACGATGATCGCCGCGATCATCCTCGGCACGGCGCTGCCGACGACGCCAGCGTACATCATGCTGGTGGCGCTCCTGATCCCCGCGCTCATCAAGCTGGGAGTGCCGCCGATGGCGGCCCACATGTTCGCGTTCTACTTCGGCTGCCTGAGCGCGGTGACCCCGCCGGAGTGCCTGGCCGTCTACGCGGCAGCCTCGATCGCCAGGTGCGGCGTGTGGGCGGCGGGCTGGCAGGCCGTGAAGTTCGCCGCGGCCGGCTTCGTCGTGCCGTACTTCTTCATCTACTACCCGGCCCTTCTCTTCCAGGGGCCGTGGGAGCAGATCGTCCAGGCGGTCGTGACCGGCGGCATCGGGGTCGTCGCGCTCGCAGCCGGCCTCGAAGGCTACCTCGTCCGGACGGCGACCTGGCTCGAGCGGGGCCTCTTGCTCGCCGCCGCCCTGCTCCTCATCGACCCCCAGCTGGTGACCGATCTCCTGGGTCTCGCGCTGCTTGGCGCAGCCCTCCTGGGCCAGAAGCTCCGGCGTCCCGACCCGGTCGTCGCGCGGGCGGTGCCGTGAGTCGGGCGCAGCACGTCGCGCTCACCCTGATCGCGGCGGCGCTCATCGCGGGGACGATCGCCTACGGCGTCCTGCGGCTCTACGCCTCGTGAGCGTCGGGCTGGCCGGCTACCCCGTGCGGAGCGCTTCCGTCACCGGCAGCCGTGCGGCGCGGCCGGCGGGCAGGAGCCCGCCCGCCAGGCCGATGAGAATCGCCCACACGAAGCCCTGCCCGAGGAGTCCTCGCGTCACCCGGAAGTCGAAGGCGACCTGCGAGAAGGTGTTGAAGTTCAGCGTGGACAGGGAGACTCCGTCACAGTAGAGGTACGCCAGCGCACCGCCGACCGCTCCACCCAGGATCGCCAGGAAGAGCGCCTCGATCATGACGGACACGACGACCGGCAAGCCTGCGAAGCCGATCGCCCGGAGCGTCGCGATCTCGACCTGCCGGCTGGCGATGGCCGAATACATGCAGTTGAGCGCGCCGAACGTCGCGCCGACCGCCATGAAGCCGGCAACCGTGTAACCGAGCACGTTGATCAGGTTCGACAGCACCGTGGCCTGCTTGGCGTAGTACTCGGGTTCCCGCAGCACGCTGATCGAGAAGCGCGGATCGCGGCTGACGGAATCCTTGAAGGCCTGGAGTCCCCGCGCCGAGCCGTCGGCGAGCCGGGCCGTGACCGACTGGTACCCCTCGCGCCGGAACGCCGACATGGTGACCTCGGCATCGCCCCAGATCTCGGACTCATGCACGTCGCCGCCGCTCTCGAAGAGCCCGACCACGGTCCAGTCGCTGTCCCGGAAGCCGATCCGGGAGCCGACGCCGAGCCCGGCGAACTGCCGCGCCGCCTTCCGGCCCACGATCACCTCCCGGAGGCCCCGCTCGAACGGGCGCCCCTCGACGATCCGGACCTCGTCCCGGACGGCGAAGGCCGTGGGCTGGACGCCGCGAAATGGCACGTTGTTGGGTTCGGTCTCGCCCTGACGCGGGAGGTCCACCATCACGACCAGCTCGGCCGATGCCAGCGGGCGGCCCGTGGCATCGCGGGCGACACCGGGGAGGGTGCCGAGCAGAGTGGCCGCCTCGCGCGGCACGCCGCTCGAGAGCTCCGCGTCGGAGCCGGCGCGGAGGAGGATCACCCGGTCCGGGCGTCCGGTGCTGGCCAGGGTGTGGCGGAACCCCTCGGACATCGCGAGCACCGACACGAGCACGCCGACGACGCCGGCGATCCCGACGACCACGACCAGGGAGGTCCCCAAGCGCTGGGGCAGCGTGCGCAGGTTGATCAGGGTGATCTCGACGATCTGATGGAGCGCGCGCAGCGGATTCCCTCAGCGGTGGCCCGCCAGGGCCTCCACGATCCGAAGGCGTCTCGCCCGCAGCGCGGGCGGGATACCGATCGCGAGCGCCAGCGCGCCGACGATGGCCGCGCCGGCCAGCCAGGTGCCGGCGGTCACGTGGAGCGGCGGGAAGCGCGAGCCGATGGCGCGGTTCAACCCGGGCAGGATGCCGGCGGCGAACGCCATGCCAAGCCCGCCGGCCAGGGCGAGCAGCAGGAGGGCCTCCGCCAGCACGAGCGCGGTGACCTTCCCGTCGGAGAATCCGAGCGTCTTGAGGATCGCGAGCTCCGGGATGCGCTCCCGAACCGACTGGGCCATGGTGTTGCCCGTCATGATGAGGATGGTGAAGAAGACCGCGGCCAGGATGCGGGTGACCAGCGCTCCCAGGTCGCCGATCTGCTTGGCGAAGCCGACGGCGAACTCCTTCTCCGGCTGGGTCTTGGTCTCGTCGGGGGAGTTCAGGAAGCGCCGGTCGATGTCCGCCGAGATCGCCCGGGCCCGCGTCGAGTCGTCGATGCGCACGATGTACCAGCCCGTCCGCCCCTTGCCGAGGCGCCGGGCCTCGTCGAAGTGCGCGGCGTTGATCAGGACGACGTCGGTGTTGGCGACCGTCGCCGGGTCCTCGGCGTCGAGCGTGCCCACGAGATCGAACTCCCAGTTGAGACTGCCGTCGGCCCTGGCGTGGATCTCCGAGCTGATCGGCAGCTTCTGCCCGACCTTCCAGCCATAGCGCCGCACCAGGCGCACGCCCGCGACTGCCCCGGTGCGCGTCCGGGCGAAGGCCTCGCGCTGGCCGGCGGCGATCGTGAACTCCGGATACATGTCCAGGTAGCGTCGGGGCTCCACGGCGAACACCGGGAAAGCGTTGCTCTCGTTCTGGTACTTGGCGCCGAACCACTCCGCGTACGCCACCTGGACGACGCCCGGCACCTGGTCGATCTGCCGCAGGTGCGAGATGGGCAGGAGCTCGATGATGGAGTAGCGTGCCGTCGTCAGCAGGCGCTTGGCGTCGGCGCTGTCGGCGCCCGACTCGAACGCGACGGTGACGGCCTGCAGCAGGCCGAACAGCACGAACGCCACGAACACCGAGAGCAGGGTCAGGACGGTGCGCGTCTTCTTGCGGAACAAACCGGCCCAGAGGAGAGGCAGGTAGCGCACCGGTCAGTCGCCCGGCGCCACGGAGGGGGCCCGCCGGCCCGAGCCGCTGCCGGACGGGGCGCGGCTGGTCACGCCCGCCCGTCCCCGTCGGCGAGCGTGCCCTTGTCCAGCAGGAGCCGGTGACGCGCGAACTCGGCGGCCTTGGGATCGTGCGTGACCATCACGATCGTCTTACCGTGCTCGCGGTTGAGCATCTGCAGCAACGTGAGGATCTCCGCGGCCGTCGCGCGGTCGAGGTCGCCGGTCGGCTCGTCGCAGATCAGGAGGGTGGGATCGGACACGATCGCCCGGGCGATCGCGACGCGCTGCTCCTGCCCGCCCGAGAGCTCCCGCGGCCTGTGGCGCGCGCGGTTCCCGAGCCCGACGAGGGTCAGCGCAATGCCCGCTCGCCGGCGTCGCTCCGCCGCCGACAGGCTCGTCAGCAGCAGGGGCAGCTCCACGTTACGCTGCGCCGAGAGCACCGGCATGAGGTTGTAGAACTGGAACACGAAGCCCACGTGGGCCGCGCGCCACCGGGTCAGCTCGCGGTTCGAGAGCTGGTCGATGCGCTGGCCGCCGACGACGATCTGGCCGCCCGTGGGCGTGTCGAGCCCACCGATGAGATTCAGCAGGGTGGTCTTCCCCGACCCCGACGGGCCCATCAGCGCGAGGAAATCGCCCTGCGGGATGTCGAGGTCGACGCCGTGGAGGACCTCGATCCGCTCGCGGCCGCGCTGGTACGTCTTGGTGACGCCGCGGATCTCGACCAGGCTCATGGTTGACCGGTGGGCCGCCAGGCAGTGCCTCGGACGACCGGCCGCCTAGTGCCGTTCCAACTTGTTCCGACGAAGCGCTGTGGGGCCTGTCGCCGGGTTGCCCCGGACGCGGGTCGGCTGCGTCACCCGTTCGCACCCTGCCGCGAGCCTTCCGCTCGCGGCAGGAGCGCGAAGGGGGCCCACTGCGCCTCGCCGCGCCGGGGTCCAACCCGGCGCCACCCACAGCGCCGCGTTCGCCGTATCAGGTTGGAGCGCCACTAGCTGCCCTCGGCGAGCTTGACCGCGGCGCCGTCCTTGAGCGAATCCGGAGGCGACAGCACGACGCGCTCGCCGGGCCGGACGCCGCTCAGCACCTGACGCTCGGCACCAAGAGTCTGGCCCAGGGTGACCCGGCGCCGCTCCACCTTGCCCTCAGCGTAGACGAACACCAGGGCTTCGGTGCCATCCGGCCGCACCGCGTCCACCGGCACCAGGACGCCGGTCCGGGCTGCCCCGTCGCCGTCCGGCGCCGTCGGCGTCCGATCGAGGAACGCGACGCGCACGCCCATGTCGGGGACGACCCGGGGATCCTTCCGCTTGAGGGCGATCCGCACCTTGACGGTGGCCTTGCTCCGATCGGCCGTCGGGATGATGGCGATCACCTCGGCCGGGATCTTCGAGTCCGGATAGGCGTTCAGCGTCGCCTCCACCGGCTGCCCCGGCTTGACGCGGTTGATGAACGCCTCGTTGACGTCCACCTGGATCTCGAGCGACTCCATGTCCACGATGGTGCCGATGCCGGTCCGCGTGAAGCCGCCGCCCGCCGAGATCGGCGAGATCATCTCGCCCGGCTGGGCGGCCTTGGCGACGACCACGCCGCTGAACGGCGCGCGCACCACGGTGTTGTCGAGCTGCACCTCCGCCACGGCGACCCCTTCCTCGGCGACCCGGATCTGCTCGAGGGCCACGGTCTGGCGAGCCCTCAGCGCGTCACGCTGGGCGAGCGCGGCGTCCAGCGCCTGCGCGGCGATGAGCTGGCGCCGGAAGAGCTCCTGCTGCCGCTCGTGGTCCCGCTCGGCCTGCTCGAGCTGGGCGCGGACGTCGGCCACTTGCGAGCGGGCGGCGGCCAGCTGCGCCCGTGCGAGGGCGAGCTGTGCCTTGGCCTCGGTGTCGTCGAGCCGGGCCAGGACGGCGCCCTCCTCGACGCGCATGCCTTCCTCGATGAGGACCTCCGTCACCTTGCCGGTGATCTTGGCCGACACGGTGGCCTGGCGGCGCGCGGTGACGTAGCCACTGGCGTCCAGCACGGACCCTCCGTCGGGCGACTGGGCAGCCACGCGCGCCGCCGCCGTGCGCACCGTGGGGGGTGCCGCCCGGGCCAGGGCGAGCCAGATCGCGCCGCCGCCGACCGCCAGCAGCACCACACCGGCCAGGACGAGCAGACCGGCGCGCGAGCGCGGGGCGCGCGCGGCCTTGTCGATGCGAAGCTGCTTGAGCAGTTCCGACG
>JBKPDG010000052.1:0-19080 GCA_046727755.1 Actinomycetota bacterium | reverse complement strand
CTCGGGCGGGAGCGGATCCTCGAACGTGAGGTGGTGCCCGGTCGTCGGGTGATCGACGGCGAGCCGGTGCGCGTGGAGGAACGGCCGGCCCGGTCGGAGGGACGGGCGTTCGCCGCGATACGCGGCGTCACCGACGACGGCGTGCCCGACTGCGCTGAGGTGGACGCGCAGCTGATGGGTGCGCCCCGTCTCGAGGCGGCACTCGACGAGGCTCACCGCCGGCGTGTCGTACTCGCCGCGCACCTCGTACGCGGTGCGCGCGGCCCGGCCCTCGTCGCGGATCGCCATGCGCGTGCGCCGCGTCAGCGAACGGCCGATCGGCGCGTCGATGACACCACGAGGCGCGTCGAAGCGGCCCCAGACGAGTGCGACGTACCGACGATCCACGTCGCGCCGGGTGAGAGCGGCAACGAGCACGTCGTACGCCCGCGCCGAGCGGGCGACGAGCATGAGGCCGCTGGTGTCGCGATCGAGGCGGTGCACGATCCCGGGCCGGGCCGGGTCCCCGACGTCGGCCAGCTCGGGGAACCGGTGCAGGAGCCCGTTCACGAGCGTGCCGCCCGGGTGCCCGGCGCCGGGGTGCACGACGAGCCCAGCCGGCTTGCTCACGACGATCAGATCGTCGTCGGCGAAGCGAACGTCGACGGGAACGGGCTCGGGGCCGGGTGGCTGGTCCGGCGCCGGCTCGGAGAGCAGCTCCACGAGCGCGCCGGCCTCGAGGCGATGGCTCTTGGCGACGGGCTGACCGCCGACGAGCACGGCCCCGTCGTCGATGAGGCGGGCGACCTCGGCGCGACTCCACCCGGTGAGGAGCGCGAGCGCCCGGTCGACCCGCTCGCCCGCCAGCGTCGCCGGCACCGTTAGCTCGCTCACCGCGCCCGGCTCACCCGGGAGCGCGGCCGTCGTCGCGGTCCCGCCATCCCCAGAGCAAGAGGAGCACGGCGCCGATCGTGATGGCCGAGTCGGCGACGTTGAAGCTCGGGAACGCGCCGACGCGGACGAAGTCGACCACCTCGCCCCGCAGGAACCCCGGCGCTCGAAACACCCGGTCCGTGAGGTTGCCGAGCGCTCCCCCGAGCACGAGCGACAGCGCGACGACCATGACCGGATCCCTCGCGCGTTGCGCCACCCGGACGAGCACGACTGCGACGATGGCCGCGAGCACTGCGAGCACTGGCGTGAAGCCGGTCAGGAGACTGAACGCGCCACCGGGGTTGCGGCTCAGGCGCAGCTCGACCGTGTCCCCGATAATCGAGAGGGGCTCGTCGGCGAGCGTCTCGACCACCAACGCCTTGCTGACCTGGTCGAGCAGGACGATGCCGACGACGAGCCCGAGGATCAGAAGAGGTCGACGCGTCGACGGGGTGGAACCCGGCTCGGAGTGCGCGCGCCCGCTAGCGGCGTCGTTCGGCACGAGCCTTGCAGTCGACACACTCCTCGGCGTACGGGATCGCCTCGAGACGCTCGACCGAGAGGCGGCGGCCGGCGGGTACGCAGACCCCGTACGTCCCGACGTCCAAGCGCTTCAAGGCGCGGTCGATCGCGTCGACGATCTGCCGGGCGGACGCCGACAGCAACAGGTCACGCTCGCGCTCGACGTTGACCGTGTCGCCCTCGCCCGACTCCTCGTCGAACTGGGTGTCCCCCGGGTCGCGCTCCTGCGCGAGCTCCTCCGCCTCGGCCTGGAGCTCCTCGGCCTGCCGGAGCTGCTGGTCGCGCTCGTCGATCAGCTTCTGCCGCAGCCGCTTGAGCGTTCGGTCGGACAGGTTGGGCTTGGCCGGCATCACCTCCCACCCCGACAGTGGACAGATCACGGAGCCCGGCTTGCGGGGCGGCGCTTTCTTGACCGGCGGCAGCTTCGGCGCCGGGGCCTTCTTCGGGGTCGGCGCGGCCGCCTTCGCCGGCGCGGTCGCCTTCGCCGGGGGGGCCTTCTTCGCGGGAGTTGCCTTCGCCGGGGGGGCCTTCTTCGCCGGAGTGGCCTGCTTCACCGGGGGCGCCTTCTTCTTGGCCGGCGCGCCCTTGGCGGGTTTCGCCGCCTTTCCCGCCTTCGCCTTGGCCGGTTTCTTCGGCGCGGTCGTCTTGCCCGTGGGGCGCTTGGCGGGCGGCTTCTTGGGCGCGGGGCGCTTGGGCTTCTTCGCCCCGGGCTTCTTGGCCGGTTTCACCGGCTTCTTCGCGGCGGACTTGCCCGGCTTCCTTGGCACTTGCTTCGCAGGCTTCTTCGCCGCCGACTTCTTGGCTGCGCCCTTTTTTGCCGCGTTGCGTACGGGGGCGGCCTTCCTCGACGCAGCGGTCTTCGGTGGTGTTGCCATCACGAGCTCCCAGCTGGGAGATGGGCGGCGGCGCTCCCGCCAGCGCGCCGGGGAGCGCAGGATAGTAGGGGCAAACACCGTTCCCCGACCACGACATTCCGCTGCGGTGAAGGAACGCGGCGGCGGCAGCGCCCATGGGGACTAGACAGGGCGGTGGCGCGGCTCCCCGACCCTCGCGTCGGCCTCGACGAGCGCCTGGCGCAGGCGGGCCTCGACGTCGTCGGCGTCGATCCCGACGACGCGGAACCGCTTGAGCCGCGACCGCTCACCGGAAACGAGCTCGACGTCACGCTCCTTCACTCCCAGCGCGGCCGCGATCAGTGCGGTGGCGGCCGCGTTCGCCCGCCCGTCCACCGGTGGAGCCGCCACCCTCACCTTGAGCGAATCGCCGTGACGCCCGACGACGGCGCTGCGCCCCGCGCCCGGTTGGACGTGCACCCGCAACACCACCGCGTCGCGTTCGACGTCGTACAGGTCAGAGGAGCGCGTCACAGCCGGTCCCTTTCGGCCGAGAACAAAGGCGGGAACAGAACAGCCTCCTTGTACTCTACGGCACATGGCGTTCGCGCCGGTCCCTTCTGCACTCGACCTCGTCGTGCTCGAAGCACGCGTCCTCGAACGGTGGCGCGCGCAGGACGCCTTCCGCGAGAGCCTGCGGCGGCGCGAAGGCGCGCCGGAGTGGGTCTTCTACGAAGGACCACCGACCGCCAACGCGCGACCCGGCATCCACCACGTGTGGGCCCGCGCCTTCAAGGACCTCTACCCCCGTTTCCACTCGATGCGCGGCCGGTACGTCGCTCGGAAGGGCGGATGGGACTGCCACGGCCTTCCGGTCGAGGTCGAGGTCGAGAAGGCGCTCGGGATCACGAACAAGCACGAGATCGAGGACTACGGCATCGAGGCGTTCAACCAACGTTGCCGTGAGTCGGTGCAGCGCTACGTCGAAGACTGGTCGGCGCTGACCGCTCGCATCGGGATGTGGATCGACACCGCCGACGCGTATTGGACGCTCTCGAACGAGTACATCGAGAGCGTCTGGTGGGTGCTCCGCCAGATGTGGGACCGCGGACTCGTCTACGAGGGCTTCAAGGTGGTGCCGTACTGCGGTCGGTGCGGTACGGCGTTGTCGAGCCACGAGCTGGGCCAGCCCGGCGCGTACCAGGACCTCATGGAGCCGTCCGTGTACCTCCGGTTCCCGGTGACGGGCACGGACTTCGATCTCCTCGTGTGGACGACCACACCGTGGACGCTCGTCTCGAACGTCGCCGCCGCCGTCGGTCCCGAGATCGAGTACGTGCGCGTGAAGGCGCCCGATGGAGGTCGAGACCTCGTGCTCGCCGCCACGCGCGTCGCCGACGTGCTCGGCGAAGACGTCGAGGTCGGCGACACCGTCCCCGTGTCCGACCTTGCCGGTCTCCGCTACGAGCGGCCCTTCGACTACCTGCCGATCGATCCCGGCGCCAACCGCGTCGTCGTCGCCGACTTCGTCACCGTCGAGGAAGGGTCCGGCATCGTCCACCTCGCGCCCGCGTTCGGCGAGGTCGATCGCGAGGTATCCGAACGGGAAGGGTTGCCGATGCTCAACCCGGTCGGTGCCGACGCCCGCTTCGATGCGTCCGTCCCGCAGTTCGCGGGTCAGTTCGTCAAGGACGCCGACCCCGCGCTCATCGACGCTCTCACGGCGGCTGGTCGCGTCGTGTCGGTCGTCGACTACACGCACGCCTACCCGCACTGCTGGCGGTGCGGCACCCCGCTCATCTACTGGGCGAAGCCGACGTGGTTCGCGCGCACGTCCGAGCACAAGGACGAGCTCCTCCGCGAGAACGAGACGATCGGCTGGCATCCCGACCACATCAAGCATGGACGGTTCGGCGACTGGCTCGAGAACAACGTGGACTGGGCGCTCTCCCGCGACCGTTTCTGGGGGACACCTCTTCCGGTCTGGCGATGTCGCGACTGCAAGGCCGACACGTGCGTGGGCTCCGTCGCCGAGCTGAGCGAGCTCGCCGACCGCGACCTCTCCGATCTCGACCTGCACCGTCCGTACGTCGACGACGTCACGATCTCGTGCCCCGAATGCTCGGGTCACGCGCATCGCGTCGACCCGGTACTCGACGCGTGGTTCGACTCGGGATGCATGCCGTCGGCACAGTTCCATTACCCGTTCGAGAACGAGGCCCTTTTCGAGCGACGCTTTCCCGCCGACTTCATCGCCGAGGCGATCGACCAGACGCGCGGCTGGTTCTACTCCCTCCTCGCCGTGAACGCCCTCGTGTTCGATCGCGCTCCGTATCGGAACGTCGTGTGCCTGGCGCTGATCGTCGCCGGCGACGGTCAGAAGATGTCGAAGTCGCGTGGGAACGTCATCGACCCCTGGGCGATCCTCGACACCCGCGGCGCCGACGCTTTGCGCTGGTACTTCTTCTCGTCGGGATCCCCATGGACGACGCGCCGCGTATCCGAGGCCGGCATCGACGAGTCGACCAGCCGATTCCTGCTCACGCTCTGGAACACGTACTCGTTCTTCGTCACCTACGCCCGCCTCGACGGATGGTCGCCCGATCAAGCGGGCCGGGTAGAGCACGTCCTCGACCGGTGGATTCGCTCGCGGCTGCATCGAACCGTCGGCGAGGTCACCGAATCCCTCGAGGCATTCGACGCGCTGCGGGGGGCGCAGGCCCTCGACCAGTTCGTCGACGATTTGTCGAACTGGTACGTGCGGCGGTCACGCCCGCGGTTCTGGAAGGACTCCGACCCCGCCGCGCATGGAACGTTGTACGAAAGCCTGCTGACGGTGACGACGCTCCTGGCGCCGTTCTGCCCCTTCGCCACCGACGAGATGTACCGGAACCTCAGCGGTCGCGACGAGTCGGTGCATCTCGCCGACTGGCCGGCGATGGATGTTCCCGCGCTCGACGACGACCTCGAAGCCGAGATGGCCGAGGCCCGGCACGTGGTCTCGCTCGGGCTGGCGGCGCGCAGTGACGCGCGCCTCAAGGTCCGGACGCCGCTTCGCCGCGCGCTGGTGCTGTTGCCCGAAGGGCGGCGCCTCGGCGACGCGGTGATGGAGGAAGTCGCGGACGCGTTGAACGTGCGACAGGTCGAGCTCATCACCGGCCTCGAGGGACTGGTCGACTACGTGGTCGTGCCGAACTTCCGCAAACTCGGTCCGCGGGTCGGCAAGCTCATGCCCGAGATCCAATCTGCGCTCCGCTCGGCGGACGGCGCCGCCGTCCAGCGCAACTTCGAGGCCGACGGCCGGTACCGGATCGAGCTCGGCGACGGCAGCGGCGTCGACGTCGGTCCGGACGAAGTCGAGGTGCGGGCGGCGTCGCACGCCGAGCTCGCCCTGGCCCAGGACGGTGGGTACGCCGTCGCGCTCGACACCGCGCTCGACGACGAGCTCCGGCGGGAGGGAATCGCGCGCGAGCTCGCGCGGAAGCTCAATGATCTCCGCAAGGCGTCGGGACTCGAGATCAGCGACCGGGTGCGCGTCACGTTGTGGGCAAGCGGCGAGCTCGCGGATGCCGCCCGGCACCACGCGAAGTGGATCGCCGGCGAGGTGCTCGCCCCGGACTGGGACGTCCTCGACGGTGACCCGCCGGATGCGGGGATCGCGGCGCTCGACGTCGAGGGTTCCCCGGCGTCGGTCCGCCTGGAGAAGATCGAGAAGATCGAGAAGATCGAGAAGACGAGCTAGCGGCGGCGGCGGAACCCCCGCTTGCGCGGCTCCGGGTCCTCGTCGTCGTAGACGTCGTCGTCCTCTTCGTCGCGCGGCCCGAGCGGCGCGTCGTCGCGCACGGCCTCCCGCAGCGTGGCGAAGAACGCGTCGTCGTCGAGCACTTCGGGCTCGAGGGGCTCGTCGGCGGGCACGAAGTCCGCCAACCCGGGTGCGCTCCCGACCTGCGGCTTCGGCACCGGCTCGGACTCGGTCGGGTCGGCGGCCGGCCAACTCGGCTCCGAGTTCGAGGGCGGAGCCGGTCGCGACTCCGCCGGTGACTTCGGGAACGGCTCCACCGAGCCGATCTCCGCGGTCGGCATCGACGGCGCCGGTGGCGACGACGGCGACGCGGTCGGTGAAGGCGCGCCAGTGGGTGACGACGGCGACGCCGACCGGCCCGAGTTCGCGATCGCCTCGCGCGGCGGTGGGACGTTGACCTCGTGCAGCTTGGGACGCTCGCCCTGCGGCCCGGTGAACTTGCCCAGCGAGTCGAGCTCGGACTCGATCGCCTTGCGCAGGCGCGTCCGGTACCCGCTCTCGTACTTCTCGAGCGCTTCGACGTCGGCGTTGAGCGCGTCGCGGCGCGCCGAGAGGTCCTGGACCTCGCTCTCCAGCCGCTGCCGCTCGTTCTCCGCGATCCGGCGCGAAGTCTCCTCGGCATCGGTCACCAGGTTGCGCGCCTTGGTCTCGGACTCACCGAGGATCGTGCGCGCCCGCTCCTGCGCCTCGGAGATCGCTTCGTCGGCGGTCTTCTGCGCGAGCACGAGCGTGCGCTGGAGCATCTCCTCGGTCTCGCGACTCTTGCCCGCGCTCCCCTCCGCACTCGAGAGGCGCTCGGTGAGCTGACGCACGCGCTCGGTCAGCCCTTCGACGGTCGACGCGGCGCGTTCGAGCAACTCGTCAACGTCATCGCGGTGGTAGCCGCGGAACCCTTCTCGGATGTCGGTGTCCCGCAGCTCACGGGGGGTCACATCCATGACCAACCATGGTATCGAGATGTCAACCCGAAGTGGGAAACCCCACCCCCGAGCTATCTACAGGGCGCAGACGACGCCTTGGAGAATGAACAGCACGAAGAAGACGACCATGAAGGAGAGGTCGAACATGCCGACCGGCGGGATGATGCTTCGAAAGGGTCGCAACACCGGCTCGGTGAGATCGGAGAGGAGCCCGGCGATCGACGTCAGCGGACTCCCCGGACGCACGGGGAACCACGAAAGGATGGCGCGCGCGGCGAGCATGACCAGATAGATGCGCAGAACCCAGCAGACGAGTTGCACGACCGTCAGGCCCGATACAGGCCTCGCGCCTGCAACCGCTCCTTGTCCTCCTCCGAGACCTCGACGCTCGTCGGGGTCAAGAGGAACACCTGGTCGTCCACTTTCCGCATCGTGCCACCGACCGCGTATGCCAGGCCGCTCGAGAAGTCGATCAGGCGACGCTGAAGATCGCGGTCGAGACCGCGCAGATTGAGCACGACAGCCTGGTCCTCCTTGAGGCGGTCGCCGAGCTCTTGCGCGTCGTTGAAGCCGCTCGGCTCGACCACGTGCACCGGCGACGAAGACTGCTGACGTACGACCGCCGGCCTCGGTGTCACGAGTGACGACGATTCGTCGCGCGGTATCGGGCGCACCGAGCCCGACTCGGTGCGCGGCACTGGCGGCGGGCCGACCGCGTCGTGCAGTCGATCGTCTTGCAGTCGATCGTCTTGCAGTCGGTCGTCGTGCAGCGGGCGCACCTCGGATGTGTCGCGTGGGACACGAGCGTGTGCGCGCTCACGCGTCGGCGCACCGCCGGTGTCGTCATCGTCGTAGGCGTACTCGTCGTATTCGGCGTCGTAGGCGAACTCATCGTCGTCCTGGAGGCCCAGGTACACCATCGCTCGACGCCACATAGAAGCCACGGGCTCGGCTACCTCCCCGTGCGCAGAGCCTATCGTCGGCCCCTGCCGGGAGCGCGGCAAGCACGCCGCCCGCCCCGGCTCGCCGGCCCCTCCGGATCATCGCCTCGCCCCGAAGATCGCTCGCCCGATTCGGACGATGGTCGCGCCCTCCTCCACCGCCGTCTCGTAGTCGTCGGTCATGCCCATCGAGAGCTGATCCACGCCGAGAACGCCGCCCAACTCGCGCAGCGCCGCGAACCAGGGACGAGGGTCGTCACCCGCGGGCGGGATCGTCATGAGGCCCTCGACGCGCAGGCCCAACCCCCGCAGCGCGTCCAGGAGCCGATCAGCGTCGGTGGGCGCGCACCCGCCCTTCTGCGGCTCTCCTGCCAGATTGACCTCGACGAGCACGCGCGCGCCGGGTGCGTGGCGCGCGATCGCGACGCCGAGCGCCTCGCGGTCCACCGACTGCCACCACGTGACGTGCTCCGCGAGGCCGCGCACCTTGTTGCGCTGGAGACGCCCGAGGAAGTGCCAGCACACGTCGGCTTCCGCCCCCTGCGTCGTGGCGGCCAGGGCGCCGGCCTTGGCGAGGAGCTCCTGGGCGCGGTTCTCCCCGACGTCCCGCACGCCGAGCGCGACGACCTCGGCGACCCGCTCGGCCGGCACCATCTTCGTGGCGGCGACCAACCGCACGGCGTCGGGGTCCCGGCCCGCCCTCCGGGCCGCGGCCGCGATCCTCGCCCGAACCTCCTCGACCGCCGTGGCGACGTTGCTCACGGGCTGCGCGTCACGATCAACGCCTGGCGGCCCGTGATGCCGTCGCGGCGATGCGAGAAATGATCGGCGGACCCGTACGTGCAGACGTCCACGTCCGAGCGATCGTCCACGCCTGCCGCGGTCAGCGCGACGCCGACGCCGGCGCGCAGGTCCAGTGCGAGCGCCCCCTCGTCGGTCCGGGCGCCGACCGCCGGGCCCATTCGGTGCGTCACCTGTTCGAGCGCGTCAGCGCCGAACTCGTAGTGGGCCGGTGAGATGCACGGTCCGACGACAGCGCGAACGCGCCCTGCACCGAGCTCGCGCACGCGTTGCACGGCCGACTCCACGACGCCTGCAAGTAGACCCCGCCAGCCGCAATGCACGGCAGCCACGGCGCTCCCGGCGACGACCGCAATCGGCGCGCAGTCTGCCGCCAGCACCACGAGCCCGATACCGGGTTCGGTGGTGACGAGCGCGTCTGCGTCACCGCCACTCCCCGGGGCGTCGACGGTGACGACGCGGGAGCCGTGCACCTGGCGCGCCCAGGCCCACGCTTGCGCGTCGGGTGCGTCGCCGAGCTCGCGCGCGACCCGCCGGCGGTTCTCCGTCACCGCCGCCGGATCGTCGCCGGTGGCGAAGCCGAGGTTGGCGGTGTCGAAGGGCGGGAGCGACACGCCGCCGTGGCGATCCGTGAACGCGACGCGCGCCCCGTCGACCTCGAGCGCGATGTGCCCCAAGCTCGCCTGCGGCCTACTTCAGGAACTCGGGGACGTCGAAGTCGTCGTCTTCGAAGTCGAGATCCTCTCTCGCGCGCGTGAGCGCCGGCTCTTCTTCCTCTTCGAGACCGAGCGGCTGCGCGCGGAGATCGCCGTCGCGGCGGCGGCTCCGCTCGCCTTCGTAGCGGTCGAAGCCCGCCGCGATCACGGTGATGCGGACCTCGTCGCCCAGCGCGTCGTCGATGACGGCGCCGAAGATGATGTTGGCGTCCGGGTGCGCCGACTGGCAGACGATCTCGGCCGCCTCGTTCACCTCGAACAGCCCGAGGTCCGACGGTCCCGACACGTTGAGCAGGAGGCCGCGGGCGCCTTCGATGCTCGCCTCGAGCAGCGGGCTCGCCATCGCGGCTCGGGCGGCGCTGATCGCCCGCCCCTCACCCGACGCGTACCCGATGCCCATCAGGGCGCTGCCGGCATCCTTCATGATCATGCGCACGTCGGCGAAGTCGGTATTGATGAGCCCGGGCGTCGTGATCAGGTCGGCGATGCCTTGCACACCCTGGAGCAGCACCTCGTCGCACATCTTGAACGCGTTGAGCATCGACGTGTGCTCGTCGGACAGCTGCAGCAACCGGTCGTTCGGGATCACGATGAGGGTGTCGAGCTTGCCCTTGAGCCACTCCACGCCGTTCTGGGCCTGAATCGCGCGGCGGCGTCCTTCAAAGGTGAACGGCCGGGTCACGATCCCGATCGACAGTGCACCGACGCTGCGCGCGATCTCGGCGATGATCGGGGCACCGCCGGTGCCGGTACCGCCGCCCTCACCCGCCGCGATGAAGATCATGTCGGCACCCTTGAGCACCTCTTCGATCTCGTCGCGGTGCTCCTCGGCTGCTTCGCGACCCACGTCGGGGTCGGAACCCGCGCCCAGGCCACGTGTGCGCTCGCGCCCGACGTCGAGCTTCACGTCGGCGTCACTCATGAGCAAGGCCTGCGCGTCGGTGTTCACGGCGATGAACTCCACGCCTTTGAGGCCGGCATCGATCATCCGGTTGACCGCGTTGCAGCCACCGCCACCGACCCCGATGACCTTGATCACGGCCAAGTAGTTCTGCACGTCATGCAGCATGTCGGCCTCTTGTTCCTCGCTACCGCGCTCGTCGGACCGGTTGCTCCCACCGGCTTCGCGTTGCCGAGGCCCGCCCACGGCCCCACCGGGTTCCGAGCATTCTCGCAGGTCACGAAGACCAGGAGAAAGCTCTTGCCGCTCGGCCGTTCGGCGGACAGTTATGTCAACCTGGACGAATCGGCGAACGGTAGCTGACACCACCCCCACCGGCAACAACCCGCCGCCGCGCCGCGACCCCGCGGGTCAGCCGGCGACGGGCGCGCCGGGGACGCGCACATCGATGTATCGCGGTGGCGCGGCCGCGGTCGACGCCAACACGGCCAACGCGGCGCGGGCCTTGACCGCGACGCGCTGCGGCGATCCGAGGCGCACCTCGGGACCGTCGCGCAGCCCGAGCGTGATCTCGTCGCCGTCGACGAGGACGCGGTTCGCGCGCACGCGTAGCTCGGGCGGCAGCTTCTCGAGCACGCCGGCGACAGCTGTGGGAGCGATCGTGCGGCCGGCAGGTGGTATCGCGCCGAGGCCGGCGATCTCGGCGAGGTCGGCGGGTGGCTCGGGGATGTCGACGAGCACTCGCCCCCGGCCGTCGACGAGCGCAACCTGATCCGGGGCGCGCCGCGCCCACGCGACGGGGATCCGCTCGGTGACGTGGATGGCGACGGCGCCACCGAGATCCCGTTCGACGCGCGCTCGGTCGACCCACGCGACGCGTTCGACGCGCTCCTCGACCGCGCCGGTGTCGACGAACAGGATCGGGTCTTCGAGGTCCACGGCGGCGGCGGTCCGCACCTCCGCCGGGGTCGCCTGTTGCGTCCCCGTGACGCGGATGCGCTCGACGTCCAGCAGCGGCGAGCGGACCACGATCCAGGCCGTGCCGGCCAGGAGCGCGAGCACGATCAGCCCGACCATCCACCGGAGCCGCCGACGCCCTTGCGCTCGCAACACCGCCACCCGCCGATCCCGGATGCGCGGATCGATCGCCTTCCGCGGCGCCGGCTTCGGCTTCTTCGCCGGCTTCCGGCGGGCCGGGGCCTTCGTGCTCATTCCCCTCCTTGGTCGTCGCCGACGACGTGCAGCTCGGGCACCAGCTCGACGCCACTCGTCTTCGCGACCCGGCGCTGGACCTCGGCGACGAGATCGAGCACATCGCGCGCGGTCGCGCCGGGTTCGGCCTGGAAGAAGTTCGCGTGCTTCTCCGACACCACCGCGCCGCCCACGCGCAGACCCTTGAGCCCGGCGGCGTCGATGAGCCGGCCCGCGCTGTCGCCGGGCGGGTTGCGGAACACCGAGCCCGCGTTCTGCCCGCCGGGTTGGTGCTCGCGCCGCCACCGCACGATCTCGGTGACGCGCGCTTCGCACGCGGCGGCGTCGTCCGGCGTGACCGCGAACGCGGCCGCGGTGACGACCTCGCTCGGCCGCAGGTTCGAGCGGCGGTAGCCGAGATCGAGGGCGGTGACGTCGCGAACGCTCGCGGCGGGCGGCACGCCGCCTTCGTCGCCGCCACCGCGCCCGCCGCCGAGGAGGTCGAGCACCCACGCCCGACGCAGCACCTCGACGGTCTCGCGCCCGTGGCCGCCGGCGTTCATCCGCACCGCGCCACCGACCGAGCCGGGGATCCCCACGTAGAACTCCAGCCCCGCCAGGCCCTCGACCGCCGTCCGGCGGGCGAGAACGGGCAGGGGCACCGCCCCGCCGGCCCGAACGAGCGATACCTCCTGGCCCGCGCCGCGGGCAGGGACGTCGATCGCCTCGAAGTCGCCTTCGAGCACGACGACCAAACCGGAGAAGCCCGCGTCCGACATGAGCAGGTTCGATCCCCGGCCGATCACCATGAGGCGCGGCTGGTGGCGGCGCGCCGCTGCGGCCACGGTGGCCAGCGCCTCGCTATCGCGCGCGCGCACCAGCACGGCGACGGGGCCACCGATCCGGTACGTGCTCAGCTCGGCGAAGGACGCGCCCTCGGTGGTCGCGTCGGGCAACCGGTCGCGCAGGTCGCCGGCGAGCGATGCGAGATCGGCGGACACGTTCATGACACGGCCTGCATCAACCACTCGTCGGGCACTGTGGTCAGGTCACCGGCCCCGAGCGTGAGCACGACGTCGCCGGGCCGGGCAAGGCGCAGGGCGTGCTGCACGACGTCGGCGCGCCGCGGCAGGTACACCACCGGAAGTGCGGGGTGGGCGTCGAGCACGGCGCCGAGGATCAGCCGGCCCGATACGCCCGGCTGTGGGCTCTCGTTGGCGGCGTACACGTCGGTGAGCACGACCTGGTCCGCGCCCGTGAAGGCCTCGGCGAAGTCGCGCCAGAGCCGCGCCGTGCGCGTGTACCGGTGCGGCTGGAAAACGACGATGACTCGACCCCAGCCACCTTCACGTGCCGCTTCGATCATGGCGGCGATCTCACCGGGGATGTGGGCGTAGTCGTCGACGAGCGTCACCCCGTCGATCTCGCCGCGGAACTGGAACCGGCGCGCGACGCCGCCGAAGCCGCGCATCGCGTCCACCGCAGCCTCGAACGGTGCCCCGAGCTCGCGCGCGAGCGCGGTGGCGCCGGTCGCGTTGGCGGCGTTGTGCCGGCCGGGGACAGGAAGGTCGATGGTGCCGAGCTCACGGCCGTCACGATGGACGGCGAAGCGGCTCCCGCCCCGGTCGCCTTCGTACGAGACGATCCGGTACGTCGCGTTCTCGTCGAAGCCGTAGGTCACCGCCCCGGGATGGGCGGCGGTGAGCCGTCGTGCGATCGGGTCGTCGGCGCAGACGACACGCGCACCGGGGATGCCGGCGAAGAACTCCTCGAACGCGGCGGTGAGACCGGCGAAGCCGCCGTAGTGGTCGAGGTGATCGGGCTCGATGTTGGTGACGATGCCGGCTTCGGGGGCCAGCTCGAGGAACGTGCCGTCGCTTTCATCTGCTTCGACGACGAGCCATTCACCATCGTCGTACGCGGCGTTGGTGCCGACCTCGTTGAGATCGCCGCCGATGATGAAGCTCGGTCGCCACCCGGCGGCGCGCAGGATCAGCGCCAGCATCGACGAGGACGTCGTCTTGCCGTGGCTGCCGGCAACGGCCACGGTTCGGCGCGTCGAGACGAGCGCACGGAGGGCGTCGGCACGCCGGAGCACGGGCAGGCCCCGCTCGGCGGCGGTGCGGACTTCGGCGTTCGAATCCGGAATGGCGGTCGAGACGACGACGGCGTCGACATCGGGCGGCACGTTCTCGGCTCGGTGACCGACGTCGGCGCGGACCCCGAGCAGCCGCAATCGCTCGAGCCCGCGCGACTCCTTCAGGTCGGAGCCCGTGACGCGGTGCCCCATCCGGGCGAGCACGGTGGCGATGGCGCTCATCCCGGCTCCCCCGATGCCGACGACATGGACTCGCCGCGGTGACGAGAGATCGAGGTCGCGCGGGGCGTCACTGCCGGCCACTCGCCACCTCCTCGACGAGGTCTGCGAGTCGGGCGGCGGCGTCGGGGCGTCCCAGCGTTCGGGCATTGCTCGACATCGCTTCGAGTCGCCCCGGATCGGCGAGCAGTCCGCGCAGCTCCGCGTCGAGGCGAGGGGCGTCGCACTCGGCGTCGGCGACGACGACCGCTGCGCCCGCCTCGACGAACGCCTCGGCGTTGCGGGTCTGATGGTCACCGGGCGCACCCGGCAGCGGGACGAGGACGGCGGGGACACCGGCGGCGGCGAGCTCGGCCACCGTGACGGCGCCGGCCCGGCACACGGCGAGCGTCGTGCGGGCATACAGCTGCTCCATGTGGTCTTCGTACCCGACGAGCTCGTAGCGCAGCGAGTCGCCAAGTCGGCGAGCCGCCTCCAGGCGCGCTGCGCACTCGTCGTGATTGCGCGGGCCAGACAGGTGGTGCACTGTTACGTCGCTACGGTCCCGCCACCGGTCGTACAGGCCCAGCGCGGCATCGTTGAGCCGGCCCGCGCCGAGACTGCCGCCGAACACGGTGACGAGCGGGCGGTCGCGGTTCGGTTCGCGCCGCACGGCCGCGAACTCCTCGCGCACTGGGGTGCCCGTGAGGACCGCGCCTCGCAGCGGCGTCCCCGGCAGTGACACGGCGGCGCAGGCGCCCATGCGGACGGCCACGCGGTTGGCGAGGCCGGGCGCGGCATTCTGCTCGTGCACGACGGCCGGCACGCGTTGCAGGCGCGCGGCAACGAGGCTCGGCAGCGACGCGTACCCTCCGACGCCGACCACGACGTCGGGCCTCCTCTCGCGCAGGATGCGGCGGGCACGCACGAACGCCGTCAGCGTGTCCCAGCCGGCGCGCAGGTTCGCCGCCGTGAGGCGTCGCTGGAGACCGCGTCCCGGGAGCAGGTCGATCGCGTACCCGGCTTCGGGCACGACGCGAGCTTCCAGCCCGCGGCGCGCACCCACGAACCTGATCGTGTCGCGCGGATGGTGACGGGCGACGAGCGCGTCGGCGAGCGCGAGTGCCGGGTACACGTGGCCGCCGGTGCCGCCGCCGGTGATCACCGCGAAGACCTCGCCGCCCTGGTCCGCCGCTCGCGTCACCGCGCCTGGCGGGCGACGTTGCCGAGCATGCCCGCCGCGACCATCGTGAACACGAGCGACGAGCCGCCGAACGAGATGAACGGGAGCGGGATCCCGGAGACGGGCAGCAGGCCGATGACGGCGCCGATGTTGATCGCGGCCTGACCGACCACCCACGCCGTCACCCCGGCAGAGAGCAGCATCCCGAAGCGGTCGGGAGCGCGCAGCGCCGTGCGCGTCCCGAGAACGGCGAACGCGACGAACAGGCCCACCACGAGCAAGCATCCCAGCAAGCCGAGCTCTTCGCCGATGATGGCGAAGATGAAGTCGGTGTGCGCGTTCGGGAGGAACAGCCACTTCGCCCGTCCGGCGCCGAGACCGACACCCGTCCAACCGCCGCTACCGATAGCGATGAGTGACTGCGAGATCTGGTACGTGGCGTTCGACGCGTCGGACGACGGGTTCAGGAACGCGAACACGCGAGCGCGCCGGTACGGCTCGGCCAGCGCCAGCACCGTCCCTGCCGCAACCGCCGCCCCGCCGACGAGGGCGAGGTGCCGGGCGCGCACCCCACCCACGACGAGCACGGTGAACGCGATCAGCCCGAGGACGATCGTCGAGTCGAGGTCGGGCTCGCGGAGCACCAGCGCGCAGATGACCGCCAGGACGATCAGGACCGGTCGCAGGACGCGACGCCAGTCGTGCAGATCCCTCGCCCGGCGGGCGAGGACGTCGGCGGCGTAGACGAGCAGCGCCAGCTTGGCGATCTCGGTGGGTTGGAACCGGAGCAGGCCGTTGCCGAGCCACCGTCGAGACCCGGCCACCTCGACGCCGATGCCCGGGATCAGCACCGTGACGAGGAGGACGACGCTCACGACGAGGAGCGGCCGCACGCACTTGCGCCACGCGTGGTAGTCGATACGCGCGGTCACCATGAAGGCGGCGGCGGCCACGAGGATCCACGCCACCTGGCGCTCGAAGAAGTACCACGCCGACCCGTAGTCCGTGAGCGACGACACCGACGACGCCGACAGCACCATCACGCCGCCGACCACGTTGAGCACGCCGACCGTCGCCACCAGGAGGAGATAGTTCGGCGGACGTGCCGCCCCCGCCGTGACCCACCGGTGCCGGAGGGCGCCGAGCGTCGCCGTCGCCGCGGTCACGCGGCACCGCATTCACTCAGGCGCTCGACCTCGCGCGCGAACTCGTTACCGCGCGCCGAGTAGCTGGGATACCAGTCGAACGACGCGCACGCAGGCGAGAGCAGTACGACGTCGCCCTGTTGCGCGTTCTCACGCGCGGCGGCAACGGCCGCGTGCATCGAATCGGCCGGTGTGACCGGAACATCGTTCTCGAAGATCAATCGCATTTCGTGTGCAGCCTCACCGATGGCAACGACGCTGCGGAGACGCGGTGCGAGTTGATGCAGCACCGAGAGGTCGAGACCCTTGTTCCTGCCCCCGGCGATCAGGACGACCTTGCCTTCGATCTCGTCGAACGCGGCGACCGCGGACAACGTCGCGTGCGGGTTCGTCGCCTTCGAGTCGTCGTAGTACTGCACGCCACCAGTGTTGCCGATGCGCGCGACGCGGTGGTGGAGCCTCGGGTACTCGCGCAGCGCGCGCTCCACGCCGTCGCGCGTCGCGCCTACCGCGAACGCGGCGGCCGCGGCCGCGAGCGCGTTCGCGCGGTCGTGGGGCGCGCTGAACGGCAGCGCGGCGACGTCCGCGAAGGGCTCCCCTGCCGGGTCGACGAGCATGCCGTCCTCGATTCGGAACATGTCGGGCCGCGACTCCAGCGTGAACGCGACGCGCTGCGCGGGGGCGCCTTCCGCCAGGCGCGCCGCGACGTCGTCGTCGGCGTTGAACACCAGCCGATCTCGGTCGCGCTGGTTCGCGAACACGCGTGCCTTCGCCGCTGCATACTCATCGAACGACCCGTGCCAGTCGAGGTGGTCAGGGGCGACGTTGAGGAGCACAGCCACACGGGGGCGGAACGCCCCGGTCGTGCACGCGAGCTGGAACGACGACACCTCGGCCACGAGCGCGCGGGCTTCGGCGTTCGCGGCGTCGAGAAGCGGGAGTCCGATGTTGCCGGCGCCGAGCGCGGCCCCGCCCGAGCTGTCGAGCATGGCCGTGATCAACGTCGTCACGGTGGTCTTCCCGTTCGTCCCCGTGACGGCAACCAGGACCTTGCCCCGCTTCGCGGCGAGCTCGGCGGCCAGGTCGACCTCGGCTCGGACCGCCACCCCGGCGTCCCGCGCCGTGACGAGCGCGGGATGGCGGAGCGGCACGCCCGGGCTCGGCACGACGATGTCGGCGGCGCGCACGAGCTCGGTGAGACGGTCGGGGGCAGGATGCTCGACGATCTCGGCGCCGGCGGCGACGGCGGTCGCGACTCGATCGCGGTACGCGTCCTCGCCCGTCGGCACGTCCTCCACCACCACCACGTCGTCCCCGGCCGCGGCGCGATGCCGCACGACGGCGTCGCCGGTGACACCCAGCCCGAGCACGAGCACCCGAGTCAATCGATCACTCCGGGGATGCGGATGAAGTCGGCGTAGAACAAGCCGAGCCCGAACGCGACGCACAACCCCGCGAACAGCCAGAAGCGCACGATCACCGTGAACTCGGGCCAGCCGCCGACCTCGTAGTGGTGATGGATGGGAGCCATGCGCAGCACGCGCCGGTGGAATCCGCGGAACGCGACGACCTGCGCGATCACGCTGAGCGTCTCGACGACGAAGAGCCCGCCCAGGATCGGCAGCAAGAGGTCGGTGTTCGTGAGTAACGCGAGACCCGCCATCCCCCCGCCGAGGGCGAGCGAGCCGGTGTCGCCCATGAAGATGCGTGCCGGCGCCGCGTTCCACCACAGGAAGCCAGCACACGCACCGGCCATCCCGGCGGCCACGACCGCGAGATCGAGGGAGTTGGACCTGAAGCCCTCGGGCACCGTCGACATCCCGATCGTCGCGTACACGGCCGGATGGCGGAACTGCCAGAACGCGATGACCGTGAACGCGAAGAAGACGAGCGTGGCCGCGCCCGACGCGAGGCCGTCCATGCCGTCGGTGATGTTCACCGCGTTGGCCGACCCGACGATGATGAGGATCGCCCACGCGGCCCACAGCCATGTCCCGAGGTCGAGATCGACGACGCGCGTGAACGAGAGGTTCGTGGACGTCTCGACGTAGCGCAGTGCGAGGAGCGCGAAGCCGACTGCAACGGCGAGCAGGCCCGACGACTTTCCGCGCTTGCGCAGGCCGAGGTTCCGACCTTTCCGCACCCCCAGGTAGTCGTCGACGAATCCGACGATGCCGAGGGCGACTATCAACAGCATCAGCGTGACCCCGGCGCGCGCGAACCTGAGCTGCTCGGTGCGGACGTGAGCCACCACGTACCCGACGAACGCGCTCGCGATGATTGCGATCCCGCCCATCGTCGGCGTCCCGGCCTTCGCTGCGTGCGGATGCCGGAACGGTCCGTCGTCGCGGATCGTCTGGCCGATCCCTTTCGCGCGCAGTACTCGGATGAGGAAGGGAGTTCCGAACACGCTGAGGAGGAACGCCACTGACGCTGACAGCAGCAGCGCGATCATGCGCCGACCGACTCCGTGAGGGCCTCGGCCACGCGTTCGAGACCGACGGCCCTGCTCGCTTTGATGAGGACGGCGTCGCCGGGGCCGGCCAATGCGGCGACGGCCTTGACCGCCCGGTCGGCATCGTCGACCTCGATCACTTGGGCGCCTCCGTTGCCGGCCCAGCGGGCGCCGTCGGCGATCGGCCGGGCGCCGGCGCCCACCGCGATCACGACGTCGACGTGTGACGCGACGGCCAGGCGCCCGATCTTCTGGTGCTCGGCGCGCGCGTGGTCACCCAGCTCGAGCATCTCACCGAGGACGGCAATGCGTCGCTTGCCCTCGGCGAGGTGCCGGAACGAGCGCAGCGCCGCCGCCATCGACGTGGGGCTCGCGTTGTACGCGTCGTTGACGACCGTGATGCCTTCGACCGTGCGCGTCACGTCCATGCGCCAGGCCGCGGTTACCGCCTGTGAGAGCCCG
>JBKPDG010000051.1:0-7575 GCA_046727755.1 Actinomycetota bacterium | reverse complement strand
ACGACAGCGAACGCATGATGAGCGAGTTTGCGGCGCTGTCGGCCGACGACTGGTCTGGCCTCATGGTCCCGCACAAGTACATGGGACCGTTGCCGGCGATGTTCTATCCGATGTTCCAGATCGTGGACTACGCAGTGCACGGGTGGGACATCAGAGAGGGAACTGGCGAACCGCACGCGATGTCGGGCGACGCTGCCGACCTGCTGGTTCCCGTCATCTTCGTCCTGTGGTCGGCGACGGCCGACGTCAGCGGCGTGGATCGCCCGTACTCCGTCGGCGTGCGAACCACGGGTCGCAACGGCGGCGACGTGCGTGCCGACGTGTCGTCCGAAGGCGTGCAGTTCGCGCCGGGCGACATCGACGACTGTGCGGCGATCCTCGAGTTCGATCCCGCGACGCTGGTGCTCACTGGATACGCGCGCATGAACGGCGGGACCGCGCGCGGTGACGAGCAGCTGGCTGGCAAGTTCCGCGATCTGTTCTATCCGATCTGATCCGTTGAACCGAACGATCCCGGCGCTGTTCCGCGGGGCGGTCGACGACGCCCCCGACAGCACGTGGCTCCTTGCCGGAGAAGTGGCATACAGCTACGGGCAAGCGCAGGAGCAGATCGAGCGGGCCGCAAGCGCGCTCCGGTCTGCAGGTGTCGACCAGGGTGACCGGGTGCTCGTCACGGCCTGGAACACGGACCGGTACCTGCTCACCTGGCTCGCGCTCATGGAGGTCGGAACGGTACAGATCCCGGTGAACCCGAAGAGCTCGCGCGCCGAGCTCGCCGGCTTCGTGGGACAGGCCGCGCCGCGGCTCGTCGTGGCCGATCGTGAGCTCGCACCACTCGTCGACGAGGCGATCCACGATGTCGGCGTGAGTGTTGCGCGTGTCGACGTCGCCGAGCTCTTCGCCGCGGCGGCGGACGCACACGGCCCGGCCGATATCGACGAAAGTGACGTGGCTGTCATGATTCCGACCTCGGGGACGACGGGGCGGTCGAAGCTCGTCATGCAGACGCATCTCGCGTACGTCATGGCCGGGGAGGGCTTCCCGTACTGGCTGCGGCTCACCGGCGACGACCGCCTCATGACCTCGTTGCCGCTGTTCCACATCAACGCGCCGGCGTACTCGACGCTCGGGTCCGTCGCGGCGCGGGCGAGCCTGGTGCTCCTGCCCGCGTTCTCCGCGACCGACTTCATCGCCGCCGCACGTCGTTACGAGGCGACCGAGTTCAATGCAATCGGCGCCATGCTCGAGATCCTGATGCGCCAGCCGGCGCGGCCCGACGACGCCGACAACCCGATCCGGCTCTGTTACACGGGCCCGTCGCCCGATCGAGAACGGCAGCTCGACGTCGAGGCGCGCTTCGGCTTCGAGATCGTGTGCGGGTACGCGCTTTCGGAGACGCCGTACGGCCTCGTGTGGCGCCGCGGAACGCGGCCGTACGGATCTCTCGGCTCGGCGCGGCAGCATCCCGAGCTCGGCCACGTCAACGACGCCCGCGTGATCGACGAGGGCAGGCCCGTCGCCCCGGGCGAGGTGGGGGAGCTCGAGCTGCGCAACCCGGCGATCATGCGCGGCTACTACGAGATGCCGGACGAGACCGCCGCCGTGCTCGTCGACGGGTGGCTGCGGACCGGTGACCTCGTCCGGGACAACGGGGACGAGACCTACACCTTCGTCGGCCGCAAGAAGGAGGTCATCCGCCGCCGGGGCGAGAACCTGTCGCCGGCCGAGGTCGAGGCGGCGCTCGAGCGCCATCCCGACGTCGCCGAAGCCGCCGTCATCGGCGTTCCGTCAGAGCTGTCGGAGCAGGACGTGAAGGCGTTCGTGACCGCGGCGCCGGGACGCACGGTCGACGTGACCGACGTCTACGCGTTCGCGAGCCGGCACCTCGCCCGCTTCAAAGTCCCGCGGTACCTCGAGGTGGTTGCCGAGCTGCCGCACACGCCGACGGGCCGGCTCGCGAAGCACCGGCTCCCCGTCGAGCGAACGCCCGAGGAGGTCGACATTGACTGACGCCGAGCGGCGTTCCGGCGAGCCGGAGTGGCTTCGCACGTGGATCGGCTCGTCGACACCCGACCGGATCACGGTCGGCGGCCGGGATCTCGCGAGCGAGGTCATGGGGCACCTCACGCTCACGGAGCTCGCCTTCCTCCTCGTCACCCGGCGCACGCCGACGGTAGGCGAACGGCGGCTCGTCGACGCGGTGCTCGTCTCCCTCGCCGACCACGGGCTCACGCCCAGCGCCCTGGCCGCGCGCCTCACCTACACCGGCGCGCCCGAGGCCATCCAGGGCGCGGTCGCCGCCGGGTTGCTCGGTGCCGGCAGTGTGTTCCTCGGCCCGGCCGGTGACACCGCGTACTTCCTCGCCCAGGCGCTGGACGGGCACGACGCGGACATTGACGATTCGTCGCTGCGGCGCATCGCCGCGACCGCGGTCGAGGAATGCCGTCGTACCGGCCGGCACGTGCCGGGCCTCGGGCACCCGGTGCACCGCGTGCAGGACCCGCGCGTGCCGCGCTTGTACGAGCTGGCGACGCAGGAGGGCCTGCTCGGGCCGCACCTTCGGCTGCTGGAGCAGGTGGCGGACGTGCACGCGGATCTGACCGGCCGTCAGCTGCCGATCAACGGTGCCGGCGCCGGTGGCGCGGCGCTCGCCGACGTCGGCATACCGCCCGGGAGCGCGCGGGGATTCGTCCTCATCGCTCGCACCGCGGGCCTCGTCGCTCACTTGGCCGAGGAGGCGGAGCATCCCATCGGAAGGCCCCTCGCCGACGAGGTCGAGCGCCGCGCGCGCCTCGATCCGGACTGAGGGTCGAGCTCGCGAACGGGTCAGGACGCGCAGTGGTGGTGCATCCAGAAGTTGGGCTCGACGTAGGTGCCGGTGTCGTTCTCGACGTCGACGTCGACCGGGACGAGCGCGTCGGGCACGACATAGCGGGCGGACTCCGGAAACACCATGCCGGTCCAGTCTTCCCATTCGGCGATCGAGCCCGTGATCGTCATCGAGGCGGAGCAAACCCCGATCGACGCGGCGCCGGCGCGTTCGTGCACCCGCAGCCACGGATCGAAGAGCTGGCCATCAGGTCGGCGCCAGCGGGCATAGCGGTCAAGTGTGATCAGCGGGTACCGGTGCTTCAGGGTGGGGCGCACGGGCGCGAGGAGGCTCGTGAGCCCGTGGTCGTTCACGATGCGAGCCATCGCCGCGATGCACCGTGCGCTCAGACCGTGGCCGCGGACGTCCCGGCGTACGACGATCTGCAACGCCGACGCGGCGGTCGGGCAGCGGCGGGCGTTGAACATCGACGCCGCTGCGGGCAGCACGCCGTCGATCCCGTCGGGAAGGTGTGTCGGTTCCTCGTCCCATTCGAACGGGACGCAGTTCGCGTGCGCAAGGGCCGTGCCGTCTTCGTCGACCACCACGAACTGCTAATCCGGTGCCGCCTCGTAGAGCAGCGCTTCGTGGCGTTTCCAGATCGGGTCATAAATCATGAACTCCGGCCACGCGCCGTTCTGGATCGCGGGAACGACGTTCCGTAGGTCGGGTCGCCGGGCGAAGGTGACGATCGACTCGCCGGGCACCCGGCAATGCTCCACGACCGGGACTCGTCAGGTCGAGCGCACCTCTGCCGCGGACGCGGTCGGTGAGGCCAACGGGTGCGCGACTCAGGGCCCGCGCCACGACGGAAAGTCCGGAGCGCTACGTTCGCGGCCGTGGCGATGCGCGACTACCTCGCCGAGGAGATCGCTCTCGACTACTCCGACGCCATCCTCACGCGGCGGGAGGCGCTGCGCCGCCTCGGCCTGCTCGGGTTGACGGCGACCGGCGCCGCCGCGCTTCTGGCCGCGTGCGGCGGTGACGGCGGCGGGGACAAGCAGACCAAGAAGCAGACCACGACGAACGCCGGCGGCGCGCCGGCGACGGCCGAGATCGTGCGGTTCCCCGGCCCGCAGGGTGAGCTCCAGGGCGCGTGGGCGAAGGCGTCGAACCCGAAGGGCTCCGTACTGGTCATCCACGAGAACCGCGGCCTCACCGACCACATCCGCTCCCTGCCGCCGCGGTTCGCAGGCGACGGATACTCGGCGCTCGCCATCGATCTGCTCTCGGAGGAGGGCGGTACCGCCGCCGTCGGCGGGGAAGCGGAAGCGACCGCCGCGCTCGGGCAGGCGCCACCGGAGCGTCTGATCGCCGACCTCCGCGCCGGCGTCGACGAGCTCGAGCGCCGCGAGCGCAACGAGAGGGTCGCGGTCATCGGGTTCTGCTTCGGCGGTGGCCTGACGTGGCAGCTGCTCGCGGCGGGCGAGCCTCGCGCCGCGGCTGCCGCGCCGTTCTACGGACCGGCGCCGGCCAATCCCGACTTCTCGGGATCGAAGGCCGCCGTGCTCGCCGTCTACGCCGAGCTCGACAGCCGCGTGAACGCGACCCGCGACGCCGCGGTCGCGGCGCTTCAGGCCGCGGGGCTGAAGCACGAAGTGCGGACGTTCCCCGGCGTCGACCACGCGTTCTTCAACGACACGGGCCCGCGCTACAACGCCGCCGCCGCAGCCGAGGCGTATCAAGCCGTGCTCGACTGGTTCGCCGCGAATCTGCGATGAACGCGCGTTGCCTCGGGGCCGCGGCGATCGCACTCGGGTTGGCGGTCGCGTGCTCGTCCGGAGACGGCGGCGACAAGTCGTCCGGTAAGACCGCGACCACGGCGAGCACGCCCGCAACGACCACACCCGCGGCCGCGCTGCAGGAGTACGACGTACCGGCGGGCACGCATCCACACGACGTCGCCGTCGCCGCCGACGGCACCGTCTGGTACACCGCGCAACGCACGGGCAAGCTCGGCCGCCTCGACCCGCGCAACGGCCGGGTGGACGAGGTCGAGCTCGGCGACGGGTCCGCCCCGCACGGCGTGATCGTCGGTCCCGACGGCGCGCCCTGGATCACAGACGGCGGGTTGAACGCCATCGTCCGTGTCGAGCCGTCGTCGCGAGAGGTGCGGAGGTTCCCGCTGCCCGACGACCGTCCGTCCACCAACCTCAACACGGCGGTCTTCGATTGGAGCGGCACGTTGTGGTTCACCGGGCAATCGGGGATCTACGGACGCGTCACGCCGGACTCCGGTCGCGTCGAGGTGTTCGACGCGCCGAACGGGCGAGGCCCGTACGGCATCACGGTCACGCCCGACGGCGCGGTGTACTACGCGTCGCTGGCCGGCAACTACATGGGCCGCATCGACACCGAGACCGGCGAGGCCAGCGTGCTCCGGCCGCCAACGAGCGACCAGGGGACACGACGCGTCTGGGCGGACTCCCGGGGACGGGTGTGGTCGAGCCAGTACAACGCGGGTCAGGTCGCGGTCTACGACCCGGCGACCGAGCAGTGGCGCGAGTGGCGACTCCCCGGCGAGAGCCCGCAGGCGTACGCGGTATACGTCGACGACGAGGACAAGGTGTGGCTGAGCGACTTCGGATCGAACTCGCTCGTGCGCTTCGACCCCGAAACGGAGCAGTTCACCTCGTACCCGCTCCCCAGCAGTCCGGGTGACGTGCGCCAGATCCTCGGCCGGCGCGGGGAGGTCTGGGGCGCGGAGTCGGCCGCCGACAAACTGGTGGTGATCCGGACGTGAACAGCGTTCGACGGCGCTTGCAGCGATGGTGGACCGTCGTTAAGCTGCGAACATACGTTCCCCCGAGTGAAGGAGTCCCGACATGAGCCCTTCCGTGAAGCCGATCCCCGACGGCTACCCCCGCGTGAGCCCGTACCTCGTCGTTGACGGCGCCGAGCAGGCGATCGACTTCTACACGCAGGTGCTGGGCGCCACCGAGCGCATGCGCATGGGCGGTCCCGACGGCAAGATCGGCCATGCCGAGCTGCAGTTCGGCGACTCGGTCGTGATGCTCGCGGACGAGTACCCGGACATGGGGTACGTCGGGCCGAAGGCGGTCGGCGGTACTCCCGTGACGATCGGCGTGTACGTCGAGGACGTCGACAAGACCTTCGACGCCGCGGTGAAGGCCGGCGCCAAGTCGCTGCGTCCGGTCGAAGACCAGTTCTACGGCGACCGGTCCGGTCAGTTCGAGGACCCGTTCGGGCACCGGTGGAGCATCCAGACGCACATCGAGGACGTGCCGCCGGAGGAGATGGGCAAGCGCGCAGCCGAAGCGATGGGCGGCGGGGGCTGACCCGCCGTCCACCGGCCCTGGCGGAGCTGCTCGTCGATCTTCCAAAGGCCGAGCTGCATCTGCATATCGAGGGGACGCTCGAACCGGACCTTGCGTTCGAGATGGCGCGGCGCAACGACGTTCTCCTGCCCCACGAGGACGAAGAAGCGCTGCGTCGGGCATACGTGTTCGAGGACCTTCAGTCGTTCCTCGACATCTACTACGCCGCGTGCAGCGTGCTCGTGACGGAGCGCGACTTCCACGACCTCACCTGGGCGTACCTGCAACGCGCGGCCGGCCAAGGAGTGCGACACACCGAGATCTTCTTCGATCCGCAGACGCACACGGATCGGGGCATCGCGTTCGGGACCGTCGTCGACGGGATCACTCGCGCGCTCGAGGAGGGCGAGCGCAACCTCGGCATGACATCGCGGCTGATCATGTGCTTCTTGCGCGACCAGAGCGCCGAGTCGGCGATAGCGACGCTCGAGCGCGCGTTGCCACACCGTGATGCGATCATCGCTGTCGGGCTGGACTCGGCCGAGGTCGGCAACCCGCCGGAGAAGTTCCGTGACGTCTTCGACCGGGCCCGGGCCGAGGGCTTCCTCGCCGTCGCCCACGCGGGTGAGGAAGGTCCGCCCGAATACATCTGGCAGGCGCTCGACGTCCTCCAAGTGCGTCGCGTCGACCACGGCGTGCGGTGCACCGAGGACGACCGGTTGGTGAAGCGGCTGGTTGCGGAGCGGACGCCGCTGACCGTTTGCCCGTTCTCCAACGTCAAGCTCCGTGTGTTCTCCGATCTGCGGCAGCACAACCTCCGCGAGCTGCTCGAGCGCGGTCTGCTGGTGACGATCAACTCCGACGACCCCGCCTACTTCGGCGGCTACATCGCCGACAACTACATCGGGGCCGCGGAGGCGCTCGGGTTGACCCGGGACCAGATGCTTCAGGTGGCGCGCAACTCGTTCGAGGCGTCGTTCCTGTCCGACGCGGAGAAGGAGCTCCACCTCGAGGCCATCGACACGGCGGGCTCGTCGGTGAGCTGACGCGACGTCTACGAGACCGCCCAGGGATCTCTCAGCCGCGTCTCAGCGGTGGTCTTCAGACTCCGGGCAACGCCCACTGAGGAAGGTGCCACATGTCCGCTGACCGCGTCACGCTGACCGAAATCATCGATGGCCCCGTCGCGTCGATCGACCGTGTCTACGGGTTCGAGCGGGTCCGGAACCTGTGCCGGTCGACCCCGTGTGCGGTGCGTCGCGCCCGTACGCGGCTCACCGCGCACCCGCATCCCGGGGCCGAGGGCGCGGTCGCCGAAGGAACGTTGATGCTCGACGGTGACGTGATCGTCTGCGCCGGCGCGACGGCGACCACCATGCGCGAGGCCATCGACCTTCTGATGCTGCGGCTGCAATACCGACTGCGCCG
>JBKPDG010000050.1:0-10490 GCA_046727755.1 Actinomycetota bacterium | reverse complement strand
GAGGTCGCGGATCTCAGCCGGCGCCTTCGACGGCGCGCCGGTGTCGTGCGGCGGTTGGGGGTCGTATTCGATGCCGAGCTGGACGCCTTGGGCGACCTCGGCCCCGTACAGCTTGTCGACGAGCGTGAGCGCGAGATCGATTCCTGCGGAGACGCCGGCGGCGGTGGCGACCTTTCCCTCGATCACGACGCGCTGCTCAGTCGGCTGCGCGCCGTACGACCGGAGGTGGTCGTAGGCGAACCAGTGGGTCGTAGCAGGGAGTCCATCCAGCACGCCGGCGGCGCCGAGGAGGAGCGCGCCCGTGCACACGGACGTCGTGTATGTCGTCGTCTCGTGCGCGGACCGGATCCAGTCGACGATCGCTCCGCCCTCGGCGGCGAGGCGCCGCGTGACGAGCCCGCCCGGGACGAGCAGCACGTCGGGCTCCGGCGCGTCGGCGAACGTGTGCGCCAAATCGAAGTGCAGGAGCTTGCTCTCGTCGGCGAGCGGACCTTTCTTCTCGGCGCACACGACGACGTCCGCCCCGGGAACGCTCGTGAACACCGCGTAGGGGCCGATGGCGTCGAGGGCGGTGAAACCGGGGTAGAGGCCGATCGCGATCTGCATTTGTGTTCCTCTCAGGAAGCCCGCCGGCCGAAGTGCTGGCGGTAGCGGTCGGGGGTCGTGCCGAGGCGGCGATGGAACGCGCGGTGCAGCGTCTCGGCATGTCTCATGCCGACACGACCGGCAACGGCCGCGACGGTGAGGTCCGTCGTTTCGAGGAGTCGCCGCGCCACTTCCACCCGGAGCTCCTCGACGAACGCGGCCGGCGTCGTGCCGGTCTCGCGCCGGAAGACCCGCGCGAACGTACGCGGGCTCATGCCGGCCCACGCTGCTAGCGCGTCCACACCGAGGTTCTCGTCGAGGTGGTCGCCGATCCATGCCTGGAGCTCGGCGATCGAGGTCGTGGCGGCGCGCTGGGCTCGAAGCTGCGCGCTGAACTGCGACTGCCCGCCGGGCCGCTGCACGAACACGACCAGCCAACCGGCGGCCTGATGCGCCAGCTCGGGGCCGTGGTCGGCCTGCACGAGCGCGAGGAACAGGTCGACACCCGCGGTCACACCCGCCGAGGTCCACCGGTCGCGGTCGTGCACGTAGATCCGGTCCGCGTGCACGCGCACGTCGGGATGGTGCTCGGCGAGCGCATCACACGACGCCCAGTGCGTGGTCGCCTCGTAACCGTTGAGCAGGCTCGCCGCCGCGAGGAGCCACGCGCCGCTACACACGGACGCGATCCGCGGCGTCCGCTCGGCGACGGTGGCGAGGTCGGCGAGGAATCGACGGTCCTGGCGCGCCGCCCGGGTCCCGTCACCGCCCACGACGACGAGCGTGTCGATCGGGTCGCTGCCCTGCGCGAGGGCCGCCAGCGAGACGTCGGCGGCGAGCGAGACGCCGCTCTCTGAGCGGACGGGACGGCCCTCGGGCGTCGCGATCAGGGTGCGGTAGGGGGGCGACGCTCCGAGGCGGGTGGCGGTGCGCAGCACCTCCACCGGGCCGGCGAGGTCGAGCAGCTGCAGCCCGTCGAAAGCCACGACGACCACATCGTGCGCCGAGGGGCGATGGCTCCCGGAGGTCACCGGGACATCATCGGCCCCCCGGGCGCTGGCAGCAATGTCATTTTCCTGATGATTCCTGCCATGGGCTCGAACCCTGGATAATGGAACGGTGCTCGACCGTCCGGAGCCCGGCACGATCCCGACCGGCCCCGGCGCCTACCTGTTCAAGGACGCCGAGGGCCGGGTCATCTACGCGGGCAAGGCCAAGGGACTGCGAAGCAGGCTGTCGAACTACTTCGGCCCGCCGGCGTCGCTCCCCGAGCGCACCCGGCAGATGGTCGCCGTCGCCGAGAGCGTCGAGTGGATCGAGGTCAGGAACGAGGTCGAGGCGTTCTTCCTCGAGTTCAACCTCATCAAGCGGCACCGACCCCGGTTCAACGTCCGCCTCAAGGACGACAAGTCGTACCCGTTCCTCGCCGTCACGCTCGACGAGGAGTGGCCGCGGGCCATGGTCATGCGGGGCGCCAAGCGCAAGGGCGTTCGCTACTACGGGCCGTTCGCGCACGCGTACGCCATCCGGGAGACGCTGGACCTCCTGCTGCGCACGTTCCCGATCCGGACGTGCACGCAGCCCAAGTTCGACCGTCATCACCGCCTCGGCCGCCCGTGTCTCTATGCCCACATCGAGAAGTGCGCGGCGCCGTGCGTCGGGGCCGTCGAGCGTGACGACTACGACCGTCTCGTCGGCGAGTTGCTCGAATTCCTCGACGGCGACCATTCGCCCGTCCTCGACCGGCTCGACAAGCAGATGCACAGCGCCGCCGACGCGCTCGAGTACGAACGGGCGGCCCGCGTGCGCGACCAGATCACGTCGGTGCGCAAGGTCATCGAGCGTCAGCAGATGGTCGGCCCCAAGGAAGAGGACTTCGACTGCATCGGCCTCGCCGAGGACGCGCTCGAGGCGTCGGTGCAGGTGTTCTTCGTGCGAAAGGGGCGGGTGGTCGGTCGGAAGGGTCTCGTGGTCGACAAGGTCGAGGAGCTCGCGCCGGCCGCGCTGGTGGGCCGCATCCTCGAGCAGCTCTACGGCGACGTCCCCGCGACCGACGTGCCGCGCGAGGTTCTCGTCCCGGTGCTGCCCGACGACGCCGAGCTGTACGAGGAGTTCCTGACCACCGCACGCGGCTCACGGGTACGGGTCCGCGTGCCGCAGCGCGGCGCCAAGCGTCAGCTCCTGGGTACGGTCACGCACAACGCCGGTGAGGCGTTCGCGCGCCACAAGTTGAAGCGGGCCGCGGATCACAACGCGCGGGCTCGGGCGCTGACCGCGCTCCAGGACGCGCTCCGCCTCCCCGAGGCGCCGCTGCGCATCGAGTGCTTCGACATCTCGAACCTCCAGGGGACCGAGATCGTGGGCTCGATGGTCGTCATGGAGGACGGCCTCGCCAAGCGCTCCGGCTACCGGCGCTTCAAGGTCCGCCGCCAGGAAGGGCAGGACGACTTCGCGGCGATGGAGGAGGTGCTCACCCGTCGCTTCCGCCGGTACCTCGAGGAGCGCGACGAAGGCGCCCGCAAGGGCAAGCGCTTCGCGTACCCGCCCAACCTGCTGCTCGTCGACGGGGGGAAGGGGCAGCTCAACGTGGCGGTCCGCGTGCTCGAGGAGCTCGGGCTGGAGGAGATCTCGGTGGCAGCCCTGGCCAAGCGGTTCGAGGAGGTGTACGTGCCCGGCCAGCCGGAGCCGTTGCGCGTGCCCCGCGACTCGGAGGCGCTTTACCTCCTGCAGCAGGTGCGCGACGAAGCGCATCGCTTCGCCATCACGTACCACCGTCAATTGCGTCAGAAGAAGATGACCAAGTCGGTGCTCGACGAGGTGCCCGGCCTCGGACCGACCCGCCGCTCGAGGCTGCTCAAGGAGTTCGGCTCGGTGAAGAAGCTGCGCGAACGCAGCCTCGAGGAGCTGGTCGCGCTCACGTGGCTTCCCGACCGGGTGGCACGCGAGGTGTACGAGCGACTGCACGGTGGACCTGCGACGATGGATGCTCGCGATGGCTGACCAGACGACGCCCCTCGACGTCACCGTCGTCACCGGCATGTCCGGCGCCGGCCGCTCCGCGACGGCCGACGTGCTCGAGGACCTCGGTTTCTTCGTCATCGACAACCTGCCACCGGCGCTCATCCCGAAGGTCGCCGAGCTCGGCCGGGGCCGGGAGGGCGTCGCGCGCTTCGCGCTCGTCGTCGACACCCGAGCGGGCGAGTTCCTCCCCGATCTCGAATCCGCATTGGCGGAGGTCCGGGAGAGTGGGGCGCGCACCCGGGTGCTGTTCCTCGACGCGTCGGACGAGGTGCTCGTGCGCCGGTTCGACGCCACGCGCCGGCGCCATCCGGTGGCGGAGTCGGACCGCGTCAGCGACGGCATCACGCGCGAGCGCGAGCTCCTCGAGCGCATCAAGGAGGAGGCCGACGTCGTCCTCGACACGTCCGACCTCAACGTGCACGAGCTGCGCGACCGGCTGCGTGAGCTCTTCGGCGAACCGGCCGGCGCGCCGAGCGGGCTCCAGATCAGCGTCGTGTCGTTCGGCTACAAGCACGGGCTGCCGCTCGACGTCGACCTCGTCTTCGACTGCCGTTTCCTGCCCAACCCGCACTGGGTCGAATCGCTGCGTCCGCTCCCCGGCACGGACCCCAAGGTGCGCCGCTACGTGATGAAGCAAGAGGAGACGCAGGCGTTCCTGGAGGAGCTGGGCAAGATGTTCGAGCTCCTCCTTCCCGCCTACGTGCGCGAAGGCAAGTCATACCTGTCGATCGGCGTCGGGTGCACCGGCGGTCGGCATCGCAGCGTGGTGATCGCGGCGGAGATCGCCCGCCTCCTCGAACGGCTCGGCTTTCCCGCCCGGGTCCACCACCGGGATCTCGACCGTGAGTAGCCCGCGGGGCGCGCTGCGACCCGACGGCCCTGCTGTTGTCGCCCTCGGCGGCGGGCACGGGCTGTCGGTGGTGCTACGGGCGGCGCGGGAGTACGCGGGATCGATCACCGGTGTGGTGAGCGTGGCCGATGACGGAGGTTCGTCGGGCCGTCTCCGACGCGACTTCGGCGTGCCGGCGCCGGGCGACCTTCGCCGGTGCCTGGTTGCGCTGGCGGGGAGCCACACGGTCTGGCGCGACGCGTTCGAGCACCGCTTCGGCGGCGGCGAGCTCGGTGGGCACGCCCTCGGGAACCTCGTCATCGTCGGCTTGACCGAGACGCTGGGCGATTTCACGGGCGCGCTCCAGGAAGCGGGCCGGCTTCTCGACGCGGTCGGGCGCGTGTTCCCGGCAACGAACGACGCCGTTGTGCTGAAGGCCGACGTCGAGGGCGAGGCGGTCGAAGGGCAGGTCGCGGTGCAGAACAGCGCCGGGCGCATCCGGCGCGTCGAGCTCGTGCCGAGCGACGCCGCCGCCCCCGGTGAGGCAATTGCGGCGATCGCGACCGCGGACCAGGTCATCCTGGCGCCGGGGTCCCTGTACACCAGCCTGCTGCCCGTGCTCTGCGTCCGCGACCTGCGCGCCGCGGTGGAAGCGGCACCGGGCCGGGTGACCCAGGTCGCGAACCTGCGGTCGCAGCCACCCGAGACCACCGGCCTCGACGCCACCGACCACCTGCGAGCCGTGGGAGAGCACGGTGCGCGGGTCGACGTCTTCCTGTACCAGCGAGACGGCGTGCTCGCCGCCGACGAGGCCGTGATCCGCGACTGGGGCGTCGAGCCCTTCCCAGTCGATGTGGCCCGGGCCGACGGGCTGGTGCACGATCCGGGCAAACTGGCGACGGGGCTGCAGGCTCTGCTGTAGTCCGCCGGCGGCGAAGAGCACACGGCGACCGAGCCGAGGACCACGGAGGATCTGATGACCGTACGAGTAGGGATCAACGGATACGGGCGGATCGGCCGCTCCTTCCATCGGGCCCTGCTGGACCGGGGAGAGCGCGCCGGGGTCGAGCTGGTCGCCGTCAACGACCCGTTCGGCGACAGCGAGACGATGGCCTTCCTGCTCAAGCACGACTCGGTCGGCGGCGTGCTCCGCAACGAGGTCAAGGTGAGCAACGGCGGGTTCTCCGTCGACGGCACGGAGGTCAAGAAGCTCGACGTCCGCGACCCGGCCGAGATCCCGTGGGGTGATCACGGCATCGACGTGGTGATCGAGTCGACCGGCGTGTTCACCGCCCGCGACGCCGCTGCCGCTCACCTGCAGGGCGGCGCCAGGAAGGTGATCATCTCCGCCCCGTCCGGAGACGCCGACCTGACGCTCTGCCTGGGCGTGAACGACGCCGCCTACGACCCGGCGCAGCACACCGTGATCTCCAACGCCTCGTGCACGACCAACTGCCTGGCGCCTCTGGCCAAGGTGCTGAACGACCGGTTCGGCATCGAACAAGGCTTCATGACGACGATCCACGCGTACACGAGCGACCAGGCCCTCCAGGACATCGCGCAGACGAGCCGATCGGGCAAGGCCGACATGCGGCGTATGCGCGCCGCGGCGCTGTCCATCATCCCGGCCAGCACCGGAGCCGCGAAGGCGATCGGGCTGGTGCTACCGGAGCTCGACGGCAGGCTGAGTGGCACTTCCATGCGGGTCCCGGTGCCGGTGGGCTCGATCACCGACCTCACCGCCGTGCTGGGCGAAGGAACGAGCGCCGACGACGTGAACGAGGCGTTCGCCGCGGCCGCCAACGACGCGTCATACAAGGGCGTGCTGTCGTACACGGAGGAGCCGCTCGTCTCGGCAGACATCGTCGGCAACCCGGCCTCGTGCATCTTCTCCGCCAAGGACACGATGGCCAACGGGACGATGGTGAAGGTGCTCGGCTGGTACGACAACGAATGGGGTTTCTCGAACCGCCTCGTCGATCTCAGCGCGTTCCTTGGCGAGCGCTGAGCTCGGGATCCCGCGCCTCGAGGACCTTCCGCTCGAGCGGGGGCGGCGCGTCCTGGTGCGCGTCGACCTCAACGTCCCGTTGCAGGACGGTGAGGTTGCCGACGATCTGCGCATCACCACAGCGTTGCCGACGCTGGCGTGGCTCCGCGAGCATGCCGCCGTCGTCGTGCTGGGGCACCTCGGCCGTCCGAAGGGGGTGCCGGACCCGCAGTATTCGATGGCTCCGGTCGCGGCGCGTCTCGGCGAGCTGATCGGCCAGGAGGTTCCCCTCGCGCCGGGGGTCGTCGGCGCCAACGTCGAGCCGTACGTTGCCAGCCTGCGTGCGGGCGAGCTCCTCATGCTCGAGAACGTGCGGTTCGAGTCCGGCGAGACGGACGACGACCCCGCCTTCGCCACCAACCTGTGTGAGCTGGCCGACTGCTACGTGAACGAGGCGTTCGGCGCGTCGCATCGTGCGCACGCTTCGATCGTCGGCCCGCCCCGCGTCCTGCCGGGCGCGGGCGGCCGGCTGCTGTTCCGGGAGGTCGACATGCTCTCGCGGTTGCTCGCGCCAGGGGAGCGCCCGTTCGTCGCCGTGCTCGGCGGCGCGAAGGTGAGCGACAAGCTCGGCGTGATCGACGCGCTGCTGAAGCGTTGCGACGCGATCCTCGTCGGCGGGGCGATGATGTTCACGTTCCTGCTGGCGCAGGGCCATACGGTCGGGAACTCGCTCGTGGAGCCCGAGATGGTCGACGAGTGCAGGCGACTCCTCGACACCGGGCGGGTCCGCATCCCGACGGACGTCGTCGTAGCCGAGGAGATCGCGGACGACGCCGAGGCGCGCGTGGTCGCCGCGGAATCGATGCCGGCGGACGTCAAGGGCCTCGACATCGGGCCCGAGACGGCCGCGGCGTTCGCCGCCGACATCGGCGACGCCGCCTTGCTCCTCTGGAACGGTCCGATGGGCGTATTCGAGGTGGCGCCGTTCGCGGCCGGGACCCGCGCGGTCGCGGACGCGGTGGCGCGGTGTCCGGGCTTCACGGTGGTGGGTGGCGGTGACAGCGCGGCCGCCGTCCGCCAGTTCGGTCTCGCCGACCGGATCGATCACGTCAGCACCGGTGGCGGCGCTTCCCTCGAGTTCATCGAGCACGGCGACCTGCCCGGCTTACGAGCGCTGCGAGAATCCCCGATGCGTGCATAGACCGGAACTATTCCGGGTGAGGAACGCATCATGAAGATGGAGAGGTGATGGCGGACAACGAGCGGCGGCCGATCATGGCCGCCAACTGGAAGATGCACCACACGCATCTGGACGCGATCCAGCTCGTCCAGAAGCTGTCGTACCGGCTCGAAGACCGCGACTACAAGGAATGCGAGATCGTGGTGTGCCCGCCGTTCACGGCGCTGCGGTCGGTGCAGACCGTGCTCGAGGCCGACCGCATCCCGATCCTGCTCGGCGCGCAGAACGTCCATTGGAAAGACCAGGGCGCGTTCACCGGCGAGGTGAGCCCACCGATGCTCGCGAAGCTCAATGTGCGCTATGTCATCGTCGGGCACTCGGAGCGCCGTCAGCTGTTCGGCGAGACCGACGAGGACGTGAACTTGAAGCACAAGGCCGTCCACAAGCACGAGATGACACCGATCGTCTGTGTGGGGGAGACCCTCGAGGAGCGGGAGGCGGGGCGGACCGATGAGCGCGTCGACAGTCAGACGCGCGCCGCGTTCGCCGGCGTGCGCTCGCCCGGCGCCGTACTCTCGGTCGTCGCCTACGAGCCGATCTGGGCCATCGGCACCGGGCGCAACGCGACGCCCGAGGACGCCAACGCCACGATCGCCGTCATCCGCGCCGCGCTGCGGGACCTGTACAACGCCGAGACCGCCGGCGCGATCCGGATCCTCTACGGCGGCAGCGTGAAGCCCGGCAACATCGCCGACCTCATGACGATGCCCGAGATCGACGGCGCCCTCGTCGGCGGCGCGTCGTTGGATCCCGACGAGTTCGCGCGGGTCGTGCGGTTCCGTGCCTGAGGCCCGTGTGCTCCGTGTTAGCCTCGTGTGCTTCACGAAAGGGAACGACCACCCGTGTTGAACGCGATCCTTCTGGTGCTCAACATCATCGCCTCGGGGATGCTGATCCTCTTCGTGCTGCTCCACGCCGGCCGTGGCGGCGGGCTGTCGGACATGTTCGGCGGCCAGATGGGCGGCTCGATGGCCGGGTCCACGGTCGTGGAGCGGAACCTCGACCGGATCACGGTGGTCACTGCGCTCGTGTTCACGTTCACGACCGTGGTGCTTGCCCTGCGCGTCTGACATATCCCGCGCCCTAGCGCGCAGAGCCGGCGTACGGTGCATCCGCCGAGAGGCTCTGCACCCCCAATACCCTCGGGTCGTGCTCAGGCTGCGAATCGTCTGCCCGGCCGAGCTGACCGACACGGTCGTTGCTCGCGTGCGGGATGACCTGGGCGTCGTGACGGTCGGGCTTTACCCGCGCGCCTCGCTGGTGCCCGAGGGGGACGTAGTCGAGTGCGAAGTGGTACGTGAGCGGGTCAACAACATCGTCGAAGCGCTGCGGGCGATGGGATTGGAGCGGCGAGGAACAATCTCGATCCTTCAGGTCGATGCCGTCGCGTCCCGCGCCGAACGGGCAGTAGAGCGCGCGGCCCCGGGTCACGAGGCTGACGCCGTGCCGTGGGCGTTGGTGGAAGAGGACGCCCGCGACAACGCAGAGCCATCCGCGACCTTCTTCGTGTTGATGGCGCTGGCGGCGATCATCGCCGCCGTCGGGATCGTCATCGACTCGGCGGTGCTGATCATCGGGGCGATGATCGTCGGTCCCGAGTACGGGCCCATGACGGCCGTCTCGGTTGGCCTCCACCGTCGGCGGACGTTCTGGCGGTCGGCTGCAGTCGTTCTCGCGATCGGGCTTCTCGTGTCGATCCTCGCAGCCGCGGCGACAGCGGCCGTCGCCCGACTCTTCGGCGAGCCGCTCGCCTCGTTCGAACCCACCAGCAGGTTCTTCACCGGCTTCGTGACCGATCCCAACGCCTATTCCGCCGTCGTCGCGTTGGTCGCGGGGGTGGCCGGAACTGTTGCGCTCGCCCGCTCTCAGGCCACGGCGCTCGCCGGCGTGCTTGTGTCCGTGACGACGATCCCCGCCGCCGCAGCCGTCGGTGTCGACGTCGCAACCGGACAGTGGAACGACTGCTGGCGGGCATCTGTTCAGCTCGGCATCAATGTCGCCGCCATCTTGATTGCGAGTGTGGTGACTCTCACCGTCTACGACCGCGTGTGGACCCAGGTCACCCGGCCGCGTCGTTCGCGCTTGCCGTAATCAACAGGCCCGGTATCGATCCAGGGAATGCCTGGGGGCAGGTGTGCGGTAGCCGACAGCAGTTGGCAAGATTGCCCGCCTACGGCGGGAGGAGCACGATGGCCAGTAATCACACGTCGGTAACCGTGAGCGGCCTCTGGGTCGGCGGTTGGCTGTTCACGATCGGCTACGCGCATCCGCACTTCTGGCAGATCGTGCTCGCGCTGGTGATCTGGCCGTACTACGTCGGCGACGCCGTGGCCTCTGGTTGACCAGTCGGGGCTTTGACGGTGGTGGGTAAACTGCTCGTTCGCCGCGCGAGACGCGCGTGCACGTCGGAGTGGCGGAATATGGCAGACGCGCTAGCTTGAGGGGCTAGTGCCCGCAAGGGCGTGGGGGTTCAAGTCCCCCCTCCGACACCCGAGTTGAACCCCCACGCGCGCCGAGAAGGCGCAGGTCACGGGGATGAGCGTGTTCGTGGGGGTTTGTCTCGCCGACGAGGCGCGAATCCCACCGGAGGACCGCGGGAGTAGTTCGAGGAGTAGTCCAGGACGAGGCGGATCAGCCGGCGGGTCTCGTCTGATGCGGTCACTCGCTCGCGGACGGACCGACCAATTGGCGTTCTGGGCACAGTCCTGCGCGCAGGAGGCGTGGACGGATCGCCGATTCGGTCGGTGCCGAGGGTTCGCTCGGCAGTTCGTGGTCAGCGTGATAGTCGCGCGGCCCTCGGTCCGGGCAGCGCCCGCACCACCAGGCCG
>JBKPDG010000049.1:0-4893 GCA_046727755.1 Actinomycetota bacterium | reverse complement strand
CGACGGCGACTCGTACGCCCGCTATTGGGTGCGGCTCCAGGAGACGCGCGAGGCGGCGCGCATGGTCGTGCAGATGCTCGACCGGATCCCCTCCGGGCCGATCATGGCGAAGGTCCCGCGCATCATCAAGGTTCCCGAAGGCGAGGTCTGGGTCGAGACGGAGAACCCGCTCGGCCAGATGGCGTACTACGTGATCTCGAAGGGAGCGACGGGCCCGTTCCGGGTGAAGATCCGGTCGGCGTCGTTCAGCAACGTGTCGATCCTGCCGTGGTTGCTGCGCGGCGTGTACGTCCCCGACGTGATCACCATCCTCGGCAGCCTGTACTTCATCCTGGGGGACATCGACCGGTGACGGAGCTCGCGCTGGACGTGGGCTGGGGGACGATCCTGGCGATCAAGACTGTCGTCGTGCTCGCCATCATTCCCCTCGGCGCCATCATCCTCGGATACACGTTCCTGCTGAAGATGATGGCGCACATGCAGAGCCGCCTCGGCCCGATGGACCCCGGCGGGTTCCACGGCTGGTTCCAGCTCTTCGGCGACGGCATCAAGTTCATCCAGAAGGAAGACGTGATGCCGGCGAAGTCCGACCGGCGCATCTTCGCCATCGCGCCGGCCGTCGTCGTCATCTCGACGTTCCTCGTGTTCCTCGTGCTGCCGACGGGACCCGATCTCGTCGTGAGCGACCTCGACGTCGGTGTCTTCTACGCCCTCGCGGTGTCGAGCCTGTCGGTCGTCGGCGTCCTCATGGCCGGATGGGCGAGCGCCAACAAGTTCGCGTTGCTCGGCGCCCTGCGCGCCGCCGCCCAGCTCATCGCCTACGAGCTGCCGCTGCTCCTCGCCGTGGTGGGCGTGGTCGTGATGGCGGGCACGATGAGCCTCCAGGGAATCGTCGCGTCGCAGCAGAACGGCGCCATCTTCGGATGGGACGGCATCGGCAACCCGTTCATCTTCGCCCAGATCATCGGCTTCGTGCTGTTCCTCGTCGCCGCCCAGGCCGAGCTCACCCAGACGCCGTTCGACATGCCCGTCGCCGAGAGCGAGCTCGTGGCGGGCTACATGGTCGAGTACACCGGCTTCCGGTTCCTCTTCTTCTTCATCGGCGAGTTCGGCACCGCGTTCGCGTTCGCCGCCCTCGCCGCCACACTCTTCTTGGGCGGCTGGGCGATCCCGCACGTCACCGATCCCGGCTGGGCGAACGTGCTCGGGCCGATCGTGCTGATCACCAAGGTGATGCTGGTGGCGTTCCTCATGTTCTGGGTTCGGTTCACGTACCCGCGCCTGCGCGAGGATCAGCTCCAAGCCGTGGCGTGGAAGTTCCTGATCCCGATCGGTCTCGCGAACATTCTCATCACCGGTGCGTTGAAGGTGGCGTTCTAGATGCCCAAGCTCCCGAAACCCAAGGCTCCGGGGCTCATCGGCGGCCTCGGCGTCACGTTCAAGACGATGCTCAAGGGCGCCGTCACGGTTCAGTACCCGCACGAGCGGGAGGATCCGCCGACGCGCGCGCGGGGTGTCATTGCGTTGAAGGAAGAGAACTGCACCGTCTGCATGCTGTGCGCCCGGCAGTGCCCCGACTGGTGCATCTACATCGAGGGCCACAAGGAGAAGCGGCCGCCGCGGCGTGAGGGCGGCCGCGAGCGGACGGTCAGCCTCCTCGACCGCTTCGACATCGACTACGCGCTCTGCATGTACTGCGGGATCTGCGTCGAGGTCTGCCCGTTCGACGCCCTGTTCTGGAGCCCCGAATACGAGTACTCCGAGTCCAACATCGCCGATCTCCTCCACGACAAGGAGAAGCTCGGCGAGTGGATGGAGACCGTCCCCGAGCCGGAGCCGCTCGAAGTCGGCGCCGAGACCGGCAAGAAGTAGCGAGCAGGACTGCCTGCATGACCGCGCAGAACGTCACCTTCTGGGTGCTCGCGATCGCGATGGGAGCCGGTGCCGTCGGCGTCGTGCGCTCGCGCAACATCGTGCATGCGGCGCTGTTCCTGATCGTCGTGCTCGTCGGCGCGGCCGCGCAGTACATCGTGCTCCTCGCCGAGTTCGTCGGCATCACCCAGTTCTTCATCTACATCGGCGCCATCGCCGTGCTCTTCCTCTTCGGCATCATGCTCACGCGCGCGCCGATGACCGCCGGAAACTTCGACAACGACCAACGCTGGCCCGCCGCGATCGTCGCCGTGTTCCTCTTCGGTGTACTGATCGCGCTGCTCGTGAACGCCTTCGGCCACGACAACATCAAGCTCTCGGACGAGCTGCTGCTGGTGAGCCGGACGGGCCCGGTCGCCGACTCGATCTTCCGCAACTTTGTGGTCCCGTTCGAGGTCGTCTCGATGCTGCTCCTCGCCGCGCTGGTGGGCGCGGTCGTGATCGCGCGGAGGGACTGACGGATGGCGTTGAACCAGTTCCTCATCCTGAGCGCGTTCCTGTTCTGCTGCGGCGTGTACGGCGTGCTCGCCCGTCGCAACGGCGTCCTGGTGCTGCTCTCGGTCGAGCTCATGCTCAACGCCGTCAACATCAATCTCGTGGCCTTCGCCGCCTTCACGAAGGAGGTCTCGGGGCAGGTGTTCGCCCTGTTCATCATCACCATCGCCGCCGCCGAGGTGGGCGTGGGCCTCGCGATCGTGCTCCTGATCTACCGCAACCTCCGCAGCCCGGACCTCGATCGCGTCGACCAGCTGAAGGGCTGACCGGTCGTGCTTCGGAACGCGTGGATCATCCCGCTGCTACCGGCGGCGTCGTTCGTTCTGATCCTGCTGTTCGGGAAGCGCCTGCCGAAGAAGGGCGCCGAGCTCGCGGTCGGCGCCGTGGGCGCCGCGTTCGTGCTCTCGTGCATCACCGCTGTCCAGTGGATCCAGCGCGTCAGCGACCACGGGGGGCACGAGACGCTTCGGGGGTTCGGGTACTCGCTGCTCCCGACCCAGGAGGGCGGCGTCACCGCGGTCGAGTCCGGTTTCACGTGGTGGCAGAACGCGAACGTGAAGTTCGCCGTCGGGATCCACGTCGACGGGCTCGCCGTGATGATGCTGTTCATGGTCACGCTGGTCTCGTTCCTCGTGCACGTGTACTCGACGAAGTACATGGAGGGCGACCGCAGGTACACCCACTACTTCGCCCTCCTCAACCTGTTCACCGCCTCGATGCTGCTCCTCGTCGTGGCCGACAACACGATCGAGCTCCTGGTGGCCTGGGAGCTCGTCGGCTTCTGCTCGTTCGCGCTCATCGGTCACTGGTGGGAGGAGAAGCCCAACTCCGACGCGGCGGTGAAGGCGTTCCTCACGACCCGCGTCGGCGATGTCGGCCTCATGATCGGGATCATCGTCCTGTTCTTCGCCGCCGGGACGTTCGACATCTCGGCGATCAACGCCGAGGTGCTCGGCGGCGACATCGGCCACACGCTCCTCGTCGTGAGCGCGGTGTGCCTGCTCATCGGGATCATGGGCAAGAGCGGCCAGTTCCCGCTCCATACGTGGCTGCCGGACGCCATGGCCGGCCCCACTCCGGTGTCGGCGCTCATCCACGCGGCCACGATGGTGGTCGCGGGCGTCTACCTCGGGGCGCGCCTGTTTCCGGTCCTCTACGAGGGCTTCTCGATCGGCGACGGCGGGCTCAACGCCATGGCCGTCACCGGGGGCATCACGATCCTCATCGGAGCCGCGCTCGCGTTCGTGCAACGCGACATCAAGAAGGTCCTCGCCTACTCGACGATCAGCCAGATCGGTTACATGGTGATGGCCCTCGGTGTCGGCGCGTGGGTGGCGGCCGTCTTCCACCTGTTCACGCACGCGTTCTTCAAAGCACTCCTGTTTCTCGGGGCCGGCTCAGTGAGCCACTCCGGCTCCCATCACAGCTTCGACATGAAGAGCGACATGGGGGGCCTGCGCAAGTACATGCCGGTGACGTTCGTGACCTTCATCATCGGATCCCTCGCGCTCGCCGGGATCTTCCCCCTTGCCGGCTTCTGGTCGAAGGACGAGATCCTCGCCACCGCCGGCCAGACCGGGTTCGACACGTTCCTCGTCGTCGGCCTGATCGGCGCGTTTCTCACCGCCGCGTACATGACGCGCTGCGTGTACCTGACGTTCTTCGGCGAGTACCGGGGCCATGGCGAGCCGCACGAGTCGCCGCTCACCCTCACCGTCCCGCTCGTCGTGCTCGCCGTCGCGTCAGTGACGGCCGGGTTCGTGAACGCCCAGGCTTTCGGCATCGAGAAGTTCGCCGAGTGGGTCGAAGCGGGCGTGGCCCTGCCGGCGCTCGAGCACGCCGAGTTCGAGGCGGTGACGGCGGTCATCTCCGTGACTGTCGCCGTCATCGCGATCGGCATTGCCGCCTACCTCTGGTTCCAGCGCGAGGAACTGGGGCCGTTCCGTGGCTTCACCGAGCGCAACGCGGCCGCGCGAGCCGGCTACCGGTTCCTCGAGAAGAAGTACTACCTCGACGACCTGTACGAGAAGGTCATCGTCTACGGGATCAAGGCGCCGATCGCTCGCCTGACGTACTGGTTCGACCAGCACGTCATCGACGGGGTGGTCAACGCCCTCGGTCGCGGCACGGCCACGGTGGCCCGCGAGACCTATGACGTGCTCGACCAGAAGGTGGTCGACGGCGCCGTGAACGGACTAGCGGAGACGACCGGCGACACCGGCGGTCTCCTCCGCTACGTCCAGTCGGGACGCGTGCAGCGCTACGCGCTCACGCTCTTCGCAGCCGTCGGGGCACTCAGCCTCGCGCTCTGGATCGTCTACTAGCCGCCTACCAGCAGGAGAGGAACGTGGACTGGTTCGACTCGTGGGGAGTGACCCTGGCGGTCTTCCTCCCGGCCGCGGGGATGGTGGTCGTGCTCGCCATCCCGAAGGCGCAGGAGCGGGCGCTCAAGGTGACCACACTGGC
>JBKPDG010000048.1:0-27022 GCA_046727755.1 Actinomycetota bacterium | reverse complement strand
GCTACGAGGCGCGCGCCGCCGCGCTCGAGCACGCCCGCGAGGCGACCCGTGCGGAGGCCGCCGACGCCGCCGCCGCGCTGTCCCGGGCTCGCCTGGCGGGCGCCGGATCCCTCGCCGAGGCGGTCACGCCCCACCTGCGCGACCTGGCCATGCCGGCCGCCGTCTTCGACGTCGTGGTCGAACCCGGCGAGCCCGGGGACGACGGCGCCGACCGGGTCATGTTCCTCATCTCCGCCAACCCCGGCGAGCCACCCCGGCCCCTCGGCAAGGTCGCGTCGGGCGGGGAGCTCTCGCGCGCGATGCTGGCAGCGCGCGTGGTGCTCTCAGAGGCCCCGCCCACGCTGGTGTTCGACGAGGTCGACGCCGGCATCGGGGGTGAGGCGGGAGCCGCGGTGGGCCGATTGCTGGCCGACCTCGCCGGCGCCCACCAGGTGCTGGTGGTGACGCACCTCGCGCAGGTGGCGGCCTACGCCGATGCGCAGGTCGTGGTCGAGAAGCGCGAGCAGGGGAAGCGCACGGTGGCGAGCGCCGAGACGGTGGCCGGCGAAGAGCGGGTGCGGGAGCTGTCGCGCATGCTCGCCGGGGTGGGGGAGTCGGCGCACGCGCGCAGTCACGCCGCAGAGCTGCTCGACGCCGGTGAGAGCTTCAAGCGGGCACGGACGCATGGCCCGGCGTAGCACGCGCACGGCAACCACCGTCACCGGCACGGCGCGCATCGACCGCCGGACGAAGGATCTCGTGAAGCGCCTCCAACCCGGCGACATCGCCGTGATCAACCACCGGGACCTCGATCGGGTCGCCGCCGAAGGGCTCGTGGGGGCCGGGGTCGCCGCGGTCGTGAACGCGGGCGAGTCCATCTCGGGCCGCTATCCGAACGGTGGTCCGATCCGGGTCGTGCAGGCCGGTATCCCGCTCGTCGACCGGGCCGGGGAGGACGTGGTCGATCGTCTGCACGAGGGCGAGCAGATCTGCATCGACGGTGGCGACATCCGACGCGGCGACGACGTGATCGCGGCCGGTGACCCGCTCTCCGCCGACCAGATCCAGGCCGCCATGGATGCCGCCCGGGCCGCGATCGGCGGTGAGCTCGAACGTTTCGCGGTGAACACGCTCGAGTACATCCAGCGCGAGGCAAAGCTGACGTTCGAACCCATCGAACTGCCGCCGATCAAGACGCAGTTCCGTGGCCGGCACGCGCTCGTCGTCGTGCGCGGCCTCGACTACCGGACCGACCTCGCGGCCCTGCGCCCGTACATCCGCGAATACCAACCGGTGCTGATCGGCGTCGACGGCGGAGCTGACGCGCTCCTGGAGATGCGGCTCAAGCCCGACATCATCATCGGCGACTTCGACTCGGTGTCGGAGAACGCGCTCGCCACCGGCGCCGAGCTCATCCACCACGTGCACCTCGACGGTCGCGCACCGGGAAGAGAGGCGCTCCAAGCCTGGGGCGTTCCGTACCACGAGTTCGTCGTCGACGGCACCAGCGAGGACGTCGCGATGCTGCTGGCGTACGAAGCCGGCGCGCAGCTCATCGTCGCCGTTGGCACCCACGCCTCGATGGTGGAGTTCCTCGATAAGGGGCGAAGCGGAATGTCATCCACCTTCCTCACGCGGCTGAGGCTCGGGCCCGCTCTCGTCGACGCCAAGGGTGTGAACCGCCTCTACGAGGGGCGTGTGAGGCGCCGTGACATCGCGTTGCTGGTCGGATCTGCGATCGTTGCCATGATCGTCGTGAGCATCGTGTCTGAGCCCGTTCATGTCTTCCTGCGGGGGATCGAGCTGACCCTGCGCGACCTCTGGTTCTCGATCACCGACACGTTCTGATCGCATGATCAACTTCCGATTTCACATCGTGTCGCTCATCGCGGTCTTTCTCGCGCTCGCACTCGGCATCGTGATGGGCGCGACCGTCGTCAACCGCGCGATCGTCGACCGCCTGAACGACCGGATCGACACGGTCGAAGACAACGCGAACAGGCGAAAGGCCGAGAGCGACGACCTGCGCACCCAGGTCGGGCAGCTCCAGGGCTACATCGACGGCACGAAGGACTTCGCCGTCGCCGGGCGTCTCGACGGTGTCTCGCTGGTCACGATCGCGGCCCGCGGCGTCGACTCGGACGCGGTGACGCAGACGGTTGAGCTCGCGCAGCGGGCCGGGGCGCGGGCGCCGGGGATCATCTGGCTCGAGGAGAAGCTGACGCTGTCGGACGACGACGCCTTGCGGCAACTGGGCGAGCTGCTGGGGAGGATGGGTCAGAGCGCCAAGGCGACCCGGGACGACGCATGGAACGCGCTCGCGGGCCGCCTCGCGAGCGGCGGGGGCGCGGCCGCCAACGGCCGGGAGCTCCTCAGCGCGCTGGCAGACGCCGGGTTCATCAGCTTCGAGCCGGTCGGCGACCAGGGTGAGAACTTCTCGCCGGCGTCGTTCTCGGGAGGGGAGCCTCGCGTGCTCCTCGTCGACGGGACCAACGGCCAGGTGGCCGGCAACGAGGTCCTTGCCCCGCTGAGCAACGCGCTCACCGCGAATCGGGTCCGCCTCGTCGTCGGCGAGGTCTTCGACGAACAGGACGGCAAGCCCCAGCGGGGTGCGATGCTGACGCCCATTCGGGACAGCGACGCCCTCAAACAGACAGTGTCCACGGTCGACGACCTCGATCTCATCGAAGGCCGCGTCGTCACCGTGCTCGCGCTCGCCGACCTGACGCGCAACGTGGTCGGGCAGTACGGGTACGGGACGGGCGCGACGACGAGCACGCCGGAATGGTCGAACCAGTAGCGGGCGCGCGGTCGGTCTCCCGATCGGCCGCGGGCATGGGGGTCGCGGCGGCCGCATCGCGGGTGATCGGCTTCGCTCGCGTCCTCGCGATCGCGGCGATTCTCGGGACCACGTACCTGGGCAACACCTTCACGTCCTCGAACTACGTGTCGAACGTGCTGTTCGAGCTCCTCGCCGCCGGCGCCCTCTCGGCGGTCCTCGTGCCCACGCTCGTCGACCTGCTCGATCGTTCCGAAGAGCCGGAGGCCGAACGCCTCGCCGGCAGCGTGCTCGGGCTCGCGCTGATCGTCCTCGGTGCGGTGACAGTGGTGGGCGTCGTGGGCGCGCCGTGGCTCGCCCGCCTCCTCGCCAGCGGCGTCGACGATCCGTCGGTCGCGGCGCAACAGGAGAGCGTGGCGACGTTCCTCCTGCGGTTCTTCGTGCCCCAGGTGCTGCTCTACGCCGTGGGCACAGTTGCCATCGCCGTCCTGTACGCCAAGCGCCGGTTCGTGGTCACCGCGGTCGCGCCGATCGGGAACACGGTGCTGATCGTGGCCGGTCTGGTGGTCTTCCGTGTCCTCGCCGGCGGCGAGACGAGGCTCGACCTGTCGCTCGCCGAGAAGCTCACGCTGGCGCTGAGCGGCACGCTCGGGGTCCTCGCCTTCGTGGCCGTGCCGACCGTCGCGTTGCGTCGCACCGGGTTCCGGTTGCGGCCGCGCCTCGGCCGCGGCGACCCCGCGGTGCACCGGCTCGTGCGACTGTCGGGGTGGGCGGTCCTCCAGCACGCCCAGATCGGCCTGCTGTTGGGTGCCGCCCTCGTGCTCGGCAACTCGGTCGAGGGTGGCACGGTTGCGTATCAGGTTGCGTGGGTGTTCTTCCTCGCTCCCTACGGCGTCATCGCGCAGCCGATCCACACCGCGATCCACAACGAGCTGTCCCTCGAGGCCGCGCGCGCCGATTTCGACGCCTTCGCGCGCTCCCTCCGGTGGGCGCTCGACGCGATGGCAATGCTCGTCGTGCCCGTGTCGGCGGCGATGATCGTGCTCGCCCGGCCCGGCATGATCGTGTTCGCGTTCGGCGAAGCCTCCGAGAACGGCGTCGACCTCCTCGCGGCGGGCCTCGCGTCCCTGGCGCTGGGGCTCTTCGCCTACGGGGCGTTTCTCATGCTCGCTCGCGCGTACTACGCGCTCGGGGACAGCCGGACGCCGGCCGTGGTGGCCCTGCTCACCGGGCTCGGCGGGATCGTGGCCATGGCCGTCGGCGTTGCGCTGACCGAGGGCGCAGCCCGGGTGGCGGCGCTCGGGATCGGACACTCGATCGCGTACACGGCCGGCGCCGTGGTGCTGAGCATCGGCCTGTCGCGGCGCACCGGCCATGCGATCGTGCCCCGCGCCCTGCCGCGCGCCGTGACGCTGTCGGTGGTGATCGGCGCAGCCGGATGGTGGGTCGCTTCGGTGCTCGACCCGTCCGGTCGCGTGGCCAACGCGGTGATGTGCACGGCGATCGTGCTGGTCGGTGGGGCGTTGTACCTGCTGGGCGTGCGCGTCACCGGAGGACGGATGGAACGTCGCCGCGTCCTGGAAGACGACGTGCCCGGTCTGGAACCGGACAGCGCCGAGGTCGAGGCGTGAAGCGCGTCGCGGCTGTCGCGGCCGTCGCCGTGCTGGCAGTGCCGCTCTTGGTCGCCGCGACCCCGGACCGCGCGCCGGCGGGGACGGCGAAGCCGGAGGCAGACCGGGTCCTGGTGATCTCGTTGCCCGCGGTGACGTGGCAGGACATCCAGGCCCGCGTGGACGCGCTCCCGAACCTCACGAGGTTGCTCGACAGCTCCGCCATCGGCGGCCTTACGACCCGCACGATCGACCGGTCGACGAAGCTCGCCGACGGCTACGTGACCCTGGGCGCCGGCACCCGATCGGTCGGGACCGACTCGGACACGGACGGCGAGGGCTTCGAGGTCGACGAGCCGTTCGGCGACGCCACCGCCGGCCAGGCGTTCGAGCGCCGGACGGGCAGGAACCCCGAGGGGGGCCTCGTGAACCTGGGCGTCGCCGGGATCGTCGACACGAACGAGCAGGAGCTCTTCGACGCCGAGGTCGGCGCGCTAGGGGACAAGCTCGCGAGCGCGGACTGGTCGCGTGCAGTGATCGCGAACGGCGATGGCCTCGACGTCGAGGAGCTCACGGGGGGCTACTACCGGCGTCAAGCCATCGCCGGGCTCATGGGCTCCGACGGTCAGGTTCCGGCGGGCGCAGTCGGCCCCGAGTTGCTCGTCCCCGACGCCGAGGCACCCTTCGGTCTGCGTTACGACAACGACGCCGTGCTCCGCGAGTTTCGCGACGTATGGCGGCCGCGCTCGGTCGTCCTCGTCGAAGGCTCCGACCTCGTCCGTGAGGACGTTTACCGCCAGTTCGCCACGCCGGTTCAGCGCGATCGGCTGCTCACGCAGGCGCTCACCCGCACGGACGAGCTCGTGGGCGGGCTCCTTCGCGAGGTGGACGCGGAGCGCGACGCCGTCATGGTCGTCGGTCCGGTGCATCCCGCGCGCGAGGTGCGCCTCACGCTCGCGTCCTTGCGGGCGCCGGGTGTCGATCCCGGGCTGCTCCGCTCGGGTAGCACGCGGCGCCCCGGCTTCGTGCAGCTCGTCGACATCGCGCCGACGATCCTCGACCGGATCGGGCTCGACGCGCCCGACTCGATGGAGGGTCGCGCGTTCGAGGTCCGCGACGAGGGCGGGGACGCGGCTCAACGGCGCGAGGGGATCACCGACGCCGACGCCGCCGCTACCTTCCGCGACGAGGTCGTCAGCGTCGTCGCCGTGCTGTTCGTGGTCATTCAGGCCGCGCTGGTCATCGCGGCGCTGCTGTGGCTCGCACGGCCGGCGCGGCGCGAGTTCGGGGCCGCGTTGCACCTTGCCGCTCTCGCGGCGCTCGGGTTCGTCGCCGCGATCCTCCTCGCGCGGCTCCTGCCGTTCCACGAGTGGGGGCACGTCGCATACTTCGGTGGACTCGCCGCCGCCGCGGTGGTGCTCGCCGCCGGCTACCGGTTCGCAGGGCGCCGCGATCCGCTGATGTCGCTGATCGTCGGGCTCGGCGTGATCATCACCGTGCTCGTGGTCGACGTCCTCTTCGGCGCACCGCTGCAGTTGAGCAACCCGCTCGGTTACTCCCCGCTGATCGCAGCGCGCTTCAGCGGGTACGGCAACCTGGGGTACGCCGCGCTGGCCTCGTCGGCGGTGCTGCTCGCGGGGCTGCTGGCCCACCGCATCGGTGGCCGGCGGGGCGCGCTGTTCGCGATCGCGATGCTCGCCGTCGTGTTCGTGGCCGACGGCGCGCCGATGTGGGGCTCAGACGTCGGGGGCATCCTGTCGATGCTCCCGGCTTTCGCCGCCACCGGCTACCTGTTGCTCGGGATGCGCATCCGCCTCCGCACCGCGGTACTCGGGCTCGTCGCCGCCGTCATCGCGCTCGTCGCGTTCGGGCTGTTCGACCTCACCCGCCCGTCCGACAAGCGAACCCACCTCGGTCGGCTCTTCGAGACCACCGAGTCAAGAGGCTGGGCGGGTCTCTGGACGGTCATCGAGCGCAAGATCTACGAGAACCTCTCGGTCCTCCTTCGCTCGACGTGGATGCTCGTCGTGCTCGTCGGCGTCGCGTTCATCGCCTACGTGTACAGCAGGCATCGGACCCGGCTGCGGGCGATCGTCGACTGGGTCCCGGAGATGCGCGCCTCGTGCATCGGCTTCGCGATCGTCGCCACGCTTGGCTTCGCCGTGAACGATTCGGGCATCGCGATCCCGGGCATGATGCTCAGCGTTTTCACCCCGACCATCGTCGTCCTCCTCGTTGCCGCACAGCGGCGCGTCGCGCCGAGTGAGCCCGCGCCACCGCAGGCCGAACCGGCCCGCGCGGCCGTTCGCGCGTGAGCGTCGTCGTCGGGATTCTCGTCGGCGTCGTCACGGCGTGGTTCCTCCGCATCGCCGGTCGCGACATGCTGGCGTCCCCGGCGCTCCAGCGCACCAATTACCGCGGCCTGCCGCTTCCGACCGCGGGCGGGATCGTGATCGTCCTCACCGTGCTCGTGATCGAAGCCGGGCGTGCGATCGCAGGCGCCGCCGGCGTGGGCGACGAGCCGGGTCTCACGCTGTCGCGCAGCCTCGTGCTGTTCGCCGCGTTCGGATTCGGCTTCCTCGGCTTCGTGGACGACCTGCTCGGCGTGGGCGGGGACCGGGGCTTCCGGGGCCATGTGCGCGCCCTCGCCCAGGGCCGGCTCACCACCGGCTTCGTCAAGTTGTTCGGCGGCGCGGGCGTCGCCATCGTGCTCGTCGCCACACCGGGCTTCGCGAGCGGGCGGCGGCTCATCACCGACGCCGTCCTCATCGCGCTGGCGGCGAACCTCGCCAACCTGCTCGATCTCGCCCCCGGCCGCCTCATCAAAGTGTCCTGGGTGCTGTACATCCCGCTGGCGGTGGCGCTCGGCACCGACCCGATCGGCATCGCGATCGCGCCCGTGATGGGCGCGGCCCTCGCGCTCCTCCCCGACGATCTCGGGGAACGACTCATGCTCGGCGACACCGGCGCCAACGTCATCGGCGCCGTGCTCGGCCTCGGTGTCGTCCTCGGCCTCGGGCAGGCGGCGCGGACGAGCGTCCTCGTGGTGCTGATCGTCCTGAACGTGCTGGCCGAGATCGTGTCGTTCAGCCGCGTGATCGAGCGCGTGAGGCCACTGCGCGCGTTCGATCGCCTCGGCCAACGCCCCGAGCGCCGGCATGCGTGAGCGACAAGGTGCGTATCTGAACGACGCCTAGCGTCGCTGAGATACGCATCATGCCGATCTGCACTCGCGTTTCTCGTACAGGACGCGGGGGCCCCCGTAGCGTGCGGTGACCTCGTATCCGACGTCCGCCAAGCGCGGGCCGAGGTCGAGGTCGGCGTAGCGGTCGGTCCAGACCAGCACCGCGCACACGTCGGGCTTCGCCGCGGCGTCCTGGAGCTTCGCCGCCGTCACCTGACCCTGCTCGATCCGCTTGATCGACGAGTCGGCGAGGTACGGGTCGGTCAGCCTGCCGGCCCGCCACAGGAACCCGGGCTCGTCGCTGATGGCGCGACTGCCGCGGGGGAGCGCGCGCAAGTCGTCGACGGCAGCGCGCTCCTCCGAGTTGTACTGGTCCGGCCACAGCACGACCTGCAGGTTGCTGAGATACCACGGCATGACCGCAACCGCGCCGACGAGAAGCGCGACAACGGGTGGTGGTCGCAGCGCGACGAGGAGCGCGAGCGGCGGGATCAGGAACGCCACGTGCGGCCGCCAGAACGCGGGCTCGTAGACGAGCAGCGCGAACTGGGTGGCGAGCCAGAGCGCGAGCACCGATGCGGGACGGAACAGCAACGGTCCACCGGCGGGGGAGGGGCGCGCGGCGGCGCGCACCCATCCGAGTCGGGCCAGGACCAGCATCGCGACGGCGACGCCGGCGGCGACGAGCACGATCGGGTCGCGGTCGACCAGTGTGTGCAGCGCCTTCGTCACCGCGCCGGGGTACGACGTCAGCCTCGAAGCTTCCCGGTTGTACTGGACGGACTGCTCCCACACGCGGTCGAGGCCCCAGGGCACGCTGGCACCGAGCGCCACGACGACGGCGGCGACGCCCGCGTACACAAGATCGCGGGGCCGCCGCCGGGAGAGCACCAGGAGCGCGACCGCCAGCCCGGCCGGCGCTGCCAGCGCCTTGGCGACGAGGGCGGCTCCGAGCAGTGCCCCGGCGGCGACGGCGCGGGCCCTCGTCGGCGTTCGCGTGTACCCGAACGCGACCGCCACCGCGCCGATCGCGAACGCGAGCGCCGGGCCGTCGGACGCGATGCCCGTCGTGGTGAAGAGCACGGATCCGCTCGTCGTCACGAGCACCGCGGCGACGATCGCCCCGTAGCGGGACGTGATCCGTCGCCCGGCGGCGTAGGTGACCACGGTGACGGCGGCGCCGGCGACGATCGGCAGCACGCGGGGCGCGTTCGTCGTCCGCAGACCGACGAGGTCGGCCACGTACAACAGCGGGAGGTGCAGAGGGCCCTGCGGGGAGAACAGGTCCCGGAACGGCACGACCCCTTCGCGCATCTCGATGGCCGAGAGGCCGAAAAAGCCGTCGTCGTAGGTGAGGTGACGGCTCGCGACGAACGCCGGAATGCGCAACAAGGCGGCGACGGTTGCGAGCACCGCGGCATCGATCCACCACGTGCGCCGGTGGACGGCGGGGCGCGCACGCTCCGCCGCCACCGGTCTTGCCACGAGGCGAAGCTACCGCGCCATCCGCGTTCGATCGCGGCGCGCCGTGATAAGTTCGACAGTGTCCCCCGGTGCCCTCCCGCAGAGTTGCCCCGCAGAGTTGCGTTGTGGGTGACGCGCGCCGGGATCGGGGTCTGTCGAGGCGGAGCATGAGGTGGGAGTGGATGTGGCCAAGCACATCTTCGTGACCGGCGGCGTGGCGTCGAGCTTGGGCAAAGGACTCACCGCGTCCTCGCTCGGCCGGCTCCTCAAGAGCCGCGGCCTGCGGGTCACGATGCAGAAGCTCGACCCCTACATCAACGTCGACCCGGGGACGATGAACCCGTTCCAGCACGGCGAGGTCTTCGTCACCGACGACGGCGGGGAGACCGATCTCGACCTCGGGCACTACGAGCGCTTCGTTGACGTCCCACTCACCAAGAAGTCGAACGCGACGACCGGCTCGATCTACCAGGAGGTGCTGGCCAAGGAGCGGCGGGGCGCGTACCTCGGCCAGACCGTCCAGGTCATCCCGCACATCACCGACGAGATCAAGGAGCGGATCGTCCGCCTCGCCGACGACGAGGTCGACGTCGTGATCACCGAGGTCGGCGGCACCGTCGGCGACATCGAGATCCTCCCGTTCCTCGAGGCCATCCGCCAGTTCCGCAAGGACGTCGGCCGCGAGAACGTCTTCTACGTGCACGTCACGCTCGTCCCGTTCATCGGCCCCTCCGGCGAGCAGAAGACGAAGCCGACGCAGCACTCGGTGACCGAGCTGCGCAGCCGCGGCATCCAGCCCGACGCCATCGTCTGCCGGTCCGACCGACCCATCCCGACGCGGCTCAAGGAGAAGATCTCGCAACTGTGCGACGTGCCGGAGGAAGGCATCGTCTCCGCGGTCGACGCCGAGAGCCTCTACGAGATCCCGATCGTCCTCCACGACGAGGGCCTCGACGATTACATCTGCCAGGTGCTGCACCTCGAGCGTCAAGCCCCCGACCTCGGCGAATGGCGGGACCTCGTGCACCGCGTCGGCGCCGCAGACCAGGAGGTGCGCATCGGCTTGGTGGGCAAGTACGTGAACCTGCCCGACGCGTACCTCTCGGTGGCGGAAGCACTGCGCCACGGCGGCTACGCATGCTCGGGTCGGGTGATGATCGACTGGATCGCGTCCGACGACGCCGAGGGTCTACTGGCCGAAGGCCGGCTCAAGGACCTCGACGGCATCGTGATCCCCGGCGGCTTCGGCTTCCGGGGGATCGAGGGCAAGATCGCCGCCGCCCGCTTCGCCCGGGAGCACCGCGTGCCGTTCCTCGGCCTGTGCCTCGGGCTGCACTGCGCAGTGATCGAGTTCGCACGCGACGTGTGCGGCCTCTCGGGCGCCAACTCCAGCGAGTTCGATCCGCACTCGCCTCACCCGGTCATCGACCTCATGGACGAGCAGCGTGAGGTCGTCGATCTCGGCGGCACGATGCGGCTGGGCGCGTACCCGGCCAAGCTTCACGACGGCACCCTCGTGCAGCGCGCCTACGGCGAGGAAGTCGTCTACGAGCGGCACCGGCACCGCTACGAGCTCAACAACAAGTACCGCCGGCCGCTCGAGGACGCCGGCATGGTGTGTTCGGGAACGTCGCCCGACAACCGCCTCGTCGAGTTCGTGGAGCTGCAGACGTCGCTGCACCCGTTCTTCGTGGCCACCCAGGCGCACCCCGAGTTCAAGAGCCGGCCCGACCGGCCCCACCCGTTGTTCGCCGCGTTCGTGACGGCGGCGCGTGACCGGGCCGAGGGACGCGCGCCGCGGCTGCCAATGGAGGCCGAGCCGGCCCGGCCGGCAGCCGCCTCTTGACCCAGTTCCGGATCCTGGGCTCCGAGACGGTCGTCGACACGGGCTTCGTGCGTCTCGCCGACCTCGAGGTCGAAGGCGGTGGAGAGCGGTTCACACGCCTCGTCGTGCGCCATCCGGGCGCGGCCGTGGTCGTCCCCGTCGAAGCCGACCGGGAGCACGTCCTGCTGGTGCGCCAGTACCGAGCCGCCGCCGACCGCGAGCTCCTCGAGATCGTGGCTGGCAAACGTGATGTCGAAGGCGAAGCGCCGGAGACGACAGCGGCGCGCGAGATGCACGAGGAGATCGGGCGGCGCCCGGGCCGTCTCGTGAAGCTCTGCGAGTTCTTCAACTCTCCCGGCTTCTGCGACGAGTACACCCACATGTACGCGGCGCTCGACATCGAGGATCTCGACGCCCCCGCGGCGGTCAACCCTGAAGAACGCGCGTTGACCATCGAGCGCTGTCGGCTCGACGAGATCGACGACCTCATCGCGGGCGGTCGCATCATCGACGCCAAGAGCATCATCGGGCTCCTGCTCACGCGGCGGTACCTGCAGGGGGAGTTCGAGGAGTACCGCGGCTGAGCGCGGCCGGCGCCGCCATCGGATCATGACCGTGACCGTCGCCAACGCCCCGCCGGACGATCTTCTCGACCGGCTCCTCGTCGAGCACGACACCTGGCTGACGGTCGAGCGCGGGCTCGCCGCCAACTCGCTGGCCGCGTACCGCCGTGACCTGCGCCGCTACGCCCGGTTCCTGCGCGACCGGGGCGAGCACGACCCGACTGCGGTCGGTGAAGCGACTGTGCTCGCCTACGTCGAGCATCTGAAGTCCGCCCGCGACGACGACGGCAACCCGCAGTTCGCGCCCTCATCGGTCGCGCGGGCGCTGGTTGCGGTGCGGTCGTTCCATCGCTTCTGTCTCGAGGAAGGGCTCCTCGCCGCCGACCCGAGCGGCGAGGTCGGCGCGCCCACGGTGCCCCTGGGCATCCCGAAGGCGCTCACCGAGGACGAGGTCGATGCACTGCTCGGCGCCGTCGTCGGCGACACGGCCCGATCGCTGCGAGACCGCGCCATCGTCGAGACCCTGTACGCCACCGGCGTGCGCATCAGCGAGCTGGTCGGCCTCGACCGCCGCGATCTCGATCTCGACGACGGCCTGGTGCGCGTCCTCGGCAAGGGCAGCAAGGAGCGCATCGTGCCCGTCGGGCGCTCGGCGCGCGACGCCCTGACGGCGTACCTGACGGCCGGGCGACCGCAGCTCGCCCGGCCCGGCGCCGCCCGCAGCGACGCCGAGGCCGTGGTCCTGAACGTGCGGGGCGGCCGGCTGAGCCGCCAGAGCTGCTGGAAGATCGTGCGCACGGCCGGGGAGCGAGCGGGCCTCGGCGGGCGCCTGTCGCCCCACGTGCTCCGCCACTCGTGCGCGACGCACATGCTGGAACGGGGTGCCGACATCCGGGTGGTGCAGGAGCTCCTCGGCCACGCCAGCCTGTCGACGACGCAGGTGTACACAAAGGTGTCGCCCGAGCGTCTGCGTGCGGTCTACGAGGCGGCCCATCCCCGGGCCAGATTCCCAGAAAGGGGCGCCCGGGCCGAGGGGTAGGCTTTCCTCCCATGGCCGAGACGCTCCATGCGACGTTGCGCGACCGCCTGCAGGGCGAGCGCGACCGCTTGCACGATCAGCTGCGCCAGATGGGCGTCGGCCCCGGCGGCAAGCTCGACTTCGACGACGGCTTCGCCGACTCGGGGCAGGTGACCGCGGAGCGCGGCGAGGTCGAGGCGCTCGGTGGGACCCTGCTCGACACACTGCGCGAGATCGAGGACGCGCTGCGCAAGTTCGACGCCGGGACGTACGGGCGCTGCGAGTCGTGCGGGAACCAGATCGCCGAGGCGCGGCTCGAGGCCATGCCCGCGGCCCGGCTGTGCATCAACTGCGCGTCGCGCCGCCGCTGAGCTCGATTCCCGCCGGCGCGCAGGAGCCGGAGCCTGCGACGGCGACCGGCGAGCGGCATTGAGCGCCGAGGTCGAAGAGCGCCTCGTCTTCTTCGCCTGCCTGTTCCTGGCAATCATCCTGCACGAGATCAGCCACGGCGTCGTGGCGCTGTTCTTCGGGGACGACACCGCCAAACGGGCTGGCCGCCTCACGCTGAACCCGATCCCGCACATCGACCCCTTCGGGTCGATCATCCTGCCGGCGATGCTCACGATCACGGGGTTCGGCGCGTTCGGGTGGGCGAAGCCGGTGCCGGTGAACCCGGCGAAGCTCCGGAACCCGCGGCGCGAGATGCTCGTCGTCGGGCTGGCCGGCCCGCTGTCGAACTTCGCGTTGATGGTGGTGGCGGCGCTGGCGGCGCGCGCCGCGTTCGGCGCCTACACCGGCGAAGCGTTCCGGATCGCGGACCTCCCGCTCGTCATCCAAGTGCTGCTGTTCTTCGCACTCGCAAACCTCATACTCGGACTGTTCAATCTGCTACCTATCCCGCCGCTGGACGGCTCGTCACTCATCGAGCGCGTGTTGCCGAAGAACTGGCTCCCGGGCTGGTACCGCTTCCGTCCGTACGGGATCCTCGTGCTCTTGCTCGTCGGCCTGTCGACGAACCTGTTCGGGCGCCTGTTCTCGCCCTTCATCGGCGGGTTGTTCGACTTCATCGTCCAATGAAGCCCGTCCATCTCGCTCGCCGGTTCCTTCGTGCGTTGTGGCCCGGACGGCCGCGGGCGCAGGACGTCGCATGGGTCGCGAACGTCCTCGAGCCGAACGAGCTCGCGTTGTGGCGGGAGCTGCCGAGGCACGACCAGCGGTACACGATCCGCGTCGCCCACCTCGCCGAGGCGCGCCTCGCCGGCACCGAGTTCGCCGGCCAGCAACGGTGGCTCGCGGCTGCCCTGCTCCACGATGTCGGCAAGCTCGACGCCGGCCTCGGTGTGATGGGGCGCAGTGTGGCGACCGTTGTGGGGGCCGTGGCCGGCCATGCCCGCGTCGGCCGGTGGGCGCAGGCGTCGGGCTTTCGACGCCGGGTGGCGCGGTACCTCCATCACGACGAGCGGGGCGCCGACCGGATCCGGGCGGCCGGCGGACGCGACGAGGCAGCGAGTTGGGCGCGGGCGCACCATCACCGGGACCGCTGGCCCGAGAGCGGCGTGCCGATCCCGGTCGCCGAGGCGTTGGACGCCGCGGACAACGCGTGAGCTACGCCGGTGGCGGGAGCAACCCGGCGGCTCTCCGTGCCCGCCCGAGCACGGGCTCGGCGATCGTGCGGGCCTTCTCGGCGCCCACCGCGAGCTGGCGGTCGACCTCGGCGGGGTCGGCTTCGAGCTTCGTGTACGCCTCCTGGAGTGGGCGCAGTGCTTCGACCACAGCATCGGCCACGGCGTTCTTGAACGCGCCGTAGCCCGACCACGCGAACTCGCGCTCGACGTCGGGGATGCCCCGTCCCGTGACGGCGGCATGGATCTCGATCAGGTTCGCGATACCCGGCTTGTTGGCGGGGTCATAGCGGACGTCGGTGCCGGAGTCGGTGACCGCCGACTTGATCTTCTTGGCGACGGCGGCGGGCGGGTCGAGGAGCGGCACCGTGCCCTGGGGCGAGTCGGCCGACTTCGACATCTTCGCCGTCGGGTTCTGGAGGTCCATGATGCGGGCGCCGACGGGTGGGAACGTGGCCTTCGGCACGACGAACGTGTCCCCGAAGCGGTTGTTGAACCGGATGGCGACGTCGCGGGCGAGTTCGAGGTGCTGGCGTTGGTCGTCGCCGATGGGCACCTCGTCGGTGTCGTAGAGGAGGATGTCGGCCACCATGAGTACCGGGTAGTCGAACAACCCGGCGGTCACGGACTCTTGACCTTCGCTCTTCTCCTTGAACTGCGTCATCCGGCGCAGCTCGCCGAAGGTGGTCACGCAGTTGAGCAGCCAGGTGAGCTCGGCGTGCGCGGCGACGTGGCTCTGGACGAACAGCACGCACCGTTCCGGGTCGAGGCCCGCCGCCATCAGCAACACTGCGGTCTGGCGGGTAAGGGCGCTGAGCTCGGCCGGCTCGTACGGGACGGTCATGGCGTGCAGGTCGACGACGCAATAGATAGCGTCCTGCTCGTCCTGGTCGGCAACCCAGCGCCGCACCGCGCCGAGGTAGTTGCCGAGGTGCAACTCGCCCGTCGGTTGAATCCCGGAGAACACGCGTGGCATCGGCTGGCAGGCTACCTGCGGCTTCGCCCGCAGCTTCGGGGATTGCCAAGAGTCGGCGAAGGGCTCCGGTACTGTGACCGCGGCGACGGCGGCTTTGCCGACCGTCGCGGCACAGCCGGAGCTTGCGACGGCGACAGAGGGAGAGCATGTCGTACGAGGTGTCGACGGACGTCTTCGAGGGGCCGTTCGACCTGCTCCTGCACCTGATCCTCAAGCAGGAGGTCGACCTGTGGGAGATCTCGCTGTCGCGGATCGTCGACGAGTACCTCGGCGAGCTCGAGCGCATGGACAACCTCGACCTCGACGTCACGACCGAATTCCTGCTCATCGCGGCGACGCTCGTCGACCTGAAGGCGCGTCGACTCCTCCCGTCGCTCGAGGAGGTCGAGCTCGACGAGGAGCTCCTCCGTTTCGAGGAGCGCGACCTCCTGCTCGCGCGTCTGCTCGAGTGCAAGACCTTCAAGGACGCCGCCCGCGAGCTGGAGACGCTCGTGCGGCGCGCCGACCGCAGCCTGGCGCGACGCGCCGGTCCTGAAGAGCCGTTCGCGTCCCTGAAGCCCGACGCGCTCGATCGAGTGGCGCCGTCGACGCTGCTGGCGGCGGCGCTCCGCGGCCTGACACCAAAGCCGGCGCCGGCGATCCAGGTAGACCACATCGCGCCGATCCGCGCCAGCGTGCGGGACGCGGTCGAGGTCGTCCTCGCCGTCCTGCCCGAGCGCGAGCCGCTCAGCTTCCGGCAGCTGGTCGCCGACGCGCCGACCCAACTCGAGGCCATCGTGCGCTTCCTCGCAATCCTCGAGCTCTACAAGCAGGGCGTCGTCGACCTCGAGCAGTTCGACACCTTCGGCGACCTGCGCGTGCGGCGTCTGCGCGAGGGCGAAACCGCCCTCGATGCCGCCAGCCTGGCCGAGTGGGACGATCCCGAGACTGAGAGCGCAGCCGACGAAGCGGTCGAGCGCGAGACGGTGGCGACGGAGCGAGAGTAGGCGTGTACGACGATCCGCTCGACGAAGCCACCCGAGGCCTGCGGGAGCACGAGGCGCGACGCGTTGTCGAAGCCGTCGTCATGGCGGCGACGGACCCGGTCGAGCCCGGCTTCCTCGCCCAACTCGTCGAGCTGCCGGTCGCGAGCATCGAAGATCTGTGTCGCGAGCTCGCCGAGGAGTACGAGGCCGCCGGGCGTGGCTTCGTCCTGGTCAAGGTGGCGGGCGGGTACCGGTTCCAAACCCATCCCGATCTGTCCGCATACGTCGAGCGGTTCGTGCTCGAAGGTCAGCGCGCGCGATTGTCCGCCCCCGCGTTGGAAACGCTCGCGATCATCGCCTACAAGCAGCCGATCTCACGCGCGCAGATCTCATCGATCCGCGGCGTCGACGCCGAATCCGTCCTCAGCACGCTTTTACGGCGCGGGTACATCGAGGAGGTCGGCCGCGATCCTGGACCGGGACAGGCCGTGATGTACGGGACGACACACGAGTTCCTCGAACGCCTCGGCCTCGATTCGCTCGGCGACCTTCCCCCGCTCGGGGACTTCGTGCCCGCACCCGACGTCGTCGACGCGCTCGAACGCGGTCTGCGCGTGTCCGACGATCCCGCGCCAGGCCCGTCAGGCCCGTAGATGGCGACCCGGACACCGTCCGGGCAGCCCGGGACGCCCGCGGAGGGTGAGCGGCTCCAGAAGGTCCTCGCCCGCGCCGGGTTCGGGTCCCGGCGCGCCGCCGAGGTACTGATCGCGGACGGACGGGTCACCGTCGACGGCGACGTGGCGCGGCTCGGTCAGCGCATCGATCCCGAGCGCAGCCACGTCGAGGTGGACGGGACTCCGGTCCCGGTGCGCGACGGCGTCGTGTACTACCTGTTGAACAAGCCGCGCCGCGTCGTGACGACGGCGCGCGATCCGGAAGGCCGCACCACGGCAGTCGATCTCGTGCCGCCGGAACCGCGCGTGTTCCCGGTGGGTCGGCTCGACTACGACACCGAAGGCCTGCTCGTGATGACCAACGATGGTGAGCTCGCGCAGCTCGTCACGCACCCTCGTCACGGCATCGAGAAGACATACCTCGCCGAAGTGGCGGGCGTTCCGAGCCGCGCCACGGTGCGCGCGTTGCGCGAGGGCGTCATGCTCGACGACGGGCCGACGGCGCCGGCGCGCGTTCGCCTCGTACAACGTCGCGGCGACGACGCCGCGCTCGAGATCGTCGTCCACGAAGGCCGCAAACGGATCGTGCGGCGAATGTGCGACGCCGTAGGCCATCCGGTTCGCCGGCTCGTCCGGACACGCGTCGGCCCGATCACCGACCGGCGCCTCGCTCCTGGCGCATGGCGTCCGTTGCGCCCGCGCGAGGTCCGGGCTCTGTATGCAGCCGCGACCGCGCCCGCATCGCAGCCGGGCGACAATTCGAACCCCGACTAACCTGCGGTTACGTGAGGGTTCGGGCGCTGCGCGGCGCGATCACGTGCGACGAGAACACCAAGCAGGAGATCGAGGAGAAGACCCAGCGCCTGGTGAAGGAGCTCCTCGCCCGCAATGAACTCGAGCACGACGACCTCGTCAGCGTGGTGTTCACCGCGACGGACGACCTGACGGCCGACTTCCCCGCCGCCGCGGCCCGGGGCGTGGGGCTGGGCGACATCCCATTGCTGTGCGCCCGCGAGCTCGCGATCGACGGCGGCAAACCCATGTGCATCCGGGTCCTCGTCCACTGCTACACGGAGCGACCACTCGACGAACTGCACCACGTCTACCTCGAAGGTGCCCGAACGCTCCGTGACGACCTGCCCGAGTAGTCGCGTGCCCGCGGAGGTTGAAGGCGTGAACTCCGAGGTCACCATCGCCGGGCCGCGACCGCTCCGCGGGACGGTGCGCGTCCCGGGCGACAAGGGCATCTCGCATCGCGCGCTGATCTGTGCCGCGCTCGCATCCGGCCGCAGCACCATTCGCGGCCTCGCGGACGGGGACGACGTCCTCCAGACGCGTCGCGCCCTCGAGCGTCTCGCGGTGCGCGTGAAGGAGGCCGACCCGTCGACCGTGTCCGTGGTCGGCTCCGGCGCCGCCGGTCTACGCGAACCGGACGCGGTCGTCGACTGCCGCAACTCGGGGACGACCATGCGCATGCTCGCCGGTTTGCTCGCGGGACGCCCGTTCCTGAGCGTTCTCAGCGGCGACGGCTCGCTCCAGGCGCGGCCGATGGGACGTGTCGTCCGTCCTTTGCGCGCGTTGGGAGCGCACGTCGATGGGCGGTCCGATGGCGAGCTCGCGCCCCTCGTGATTCGCGGCGGCGGACTCGTCGGTTGCGCGATCGAGCTCGACGTGGTGAGCGCGCAGGTGAAGACCGCAGTGCTCCTGGCGGGACTCCAAGCCGAAGGCGCGACCCAGGTCGTCGAGCCCGCGCCCAGTCGCGACCACACCGAGCGCATGCTGAGCGCGCTCGCAGCCCCCGTGACGCGCGTCGACGACCGAACAGTTCGCGTCGAGCCCGGTGCTCCAGCGCCGTTCGAGCTCGACGTTCCGGGCGACCCGTCGTCGGCCGCGCTGTTCGCAGTGGCGGCCTGCATCACTCCCGGATCCTCGATCGTCATCGAGGACGTGTGCCTCAACCCGCGCCGCCTGGGGTTCGTCGAGGCGCTGCGGCGCATGGGCGCGCGCGTCGTCGCGGAGCCGGCGGGGGAGCGGCTCGGCGAGCCGGTCGGCAACCTGGCGATCGAGTCGTCGCCGCTGGTCGCCACCACGATCCACCCCGACGAGGGGATGATCGACGAGGTCCCGGTGCTGGCGGTCGCGGCTGCGTTCGCCGACGGAGTCACCGAGATTCGCGGTGTGGCCGAGCTGCGCGTGAAGGAAAGCGACCGCATCAACACGATCCAGCAGGAGCTGACGCAGATGGGCGTCGCCGTCGAGACCAAGGCGGACGCGCTGACGATTCGTGGCGGGAAGCCCCGACCGGCGATGTTCAAGAGCCACGGCGACCACCGGATCGCGCTGGCTGCCGCGGTCGCCGCCAACGCCATGCCGGGCGAGTCGACCGTGCGCGGCTGGCATTCGGTCGCGGTGTCGTACCCGCGTTTCGCCGACGACCTCCGCGCCCTGGCCAGCAGTACGGCCTCGTGATGCGCGTGGTGGCGATCGACGGCCCGGCCGGTTCGGGGAAGTCGACCGTGGCTCGCGGCGTCGCGTCAGCCCTCGGGCTCGAGGTGCTCGACACGGGCGCGATGTATCGCGCGGTCACGCTGCTCGCAATCGAACGCGGGCTCGATCTCGGTGACGGCGAGGCGATCGCCCGCGCCGCCGAGCAGGCCGTCCTCGAGCTGGGCGATCCGCCCGGGAGCGTCCTGCTCGACGGCCGGGACGTCAGTCGCGAGATCCGCGGTCCGGCCGTGTCAGCCGGCGTGTCCGAAGTGTCGGCACATCCGCCCGTGCGCGCACTGCTCCGCGCCCGTCAGCGGGAATGGGCCGAGCAGCGGGGAGGCGGTGTCGTCGAGGGCCGCGACATCGGGACCGTGGTGTTCACCGACGCAGCGCTGAAGGTCTTTCTCACCGCAGGCGAGGAGGAGCGGGCGCGCCGCCGGCACCGTGACGAGGAGGCCGCGGCCCGTCCTGCCGACCTGGAGGTAGTCCGCGACGCGGTGGACCGTCGCGACGCGCTCGACAACCGGACGACGCCGCTCGCGCCTGCGCCCGACGCGGTCGTGATCGACACCACCGACCGGGCGGTCACCGACGTCGTCGACGAGATCGTCGAGCGCTTCAAGGCCGCGGACCGGACATCGGGGGCCGAACGGTGACCGCGCCGCGCCGCGGGGATCTCGGCAAGCGGATCTTCTACCGCATCGCGCGCGCGATCGTCCTCACACCGTTGAAGGCGATCTTCTGGGTGCGGGTGCGCGGCCGCGGGAAGGTGCCTCGCAGCGGCGCGTTCGTGGTGGCGCCGTCGCATCGATCGCTCATGGACATCTTCTTCACCGGTTACATCACGCGCCGCCGCATCCGCTTCATGGCCAAGCAGGAGCTGTTCGAGAAGCCGTTCCTGGCCTGGTTGTTCACCGCGCTCGGGGGGTTCTCAGTCGAGCGGGGGAGCGCCGACCGCGCCGCGTTGCGTGCGGCGCGGGATGCGCTCGAACGCGGCGAGCCGGTCGCGATCTTCCCCGAGGGCACGCGCCGCCACGGCCGCGAGATCGTGGGCCTCTTCGACGGCGGGGCCTACCTTGCCACCCGGCTCGGCGTCCCGATCGTGCCCGTCGGCATCGGCGGCAGCGAGCAGATCCTCGCGTCCGGCAAGACGCTCCCTCGCCCGCACAAGGTGGCGATCGTGGTCGGCGACCCGATCCAGCCCCCGGACCACGGGACCAGACGCGTGCGACGCCAGGAGGTCACGAACGTCACCGAGAAGGTCCGCGTCGAGCTCCAGTCGTGCTTCGACGAGGCGCTCGCGCTCGCCGGCGTGCCGTACGACGTGTCGGACGGCGCGTCAGCGGGCGAGCTCGGCCAGCACGAGTGACGCGTCCATCCCGCGGTCGTCGCTGAAAGGGCCGCCGCGGCGGCGCGCCGATACCGGGTCGCCGCCGACCATGAGGGCGGCCAGCCCGTCGAGCGCGGGCACGAGCTCGCGCAGCTCGCGTGGCGGAGGGAAGTACTCGTCCTCGTCGGTCACGTACACGGGCTCGACACCCTCGGTCGGGCCGAGCTCGGCGATCACCGCTTGGACGAGATCCTCGGGTGCGCTGGCCCCAGCCGTGACGCCGACCACGCGGGCGCCGTCGAGCTCGCCGACTTCGAGCTCCTCGGGCCCGTCGACGCGCACGACCAAGGGACAGCCGGTGCTGTGCGCCACCTTGGTGAGCGCGATCGTGTTGGACGAGTTGGCGCTGCCGATCACGACCACGGCGTCGGCGCGGGTGGCGATGGCCGTGAGCGCGGCCTGGCGGTTGGTCGTCGCGAAGCAGAGGTCGTTGCGAGTCGCGGTCCAGAGCTCGGGGAACTGGTCGCGTGTGCGATCCATGATGCCCTCCCAGTCGCGCATCGAGAGCGTCGTCTGGGCCAACAACGCCACCTTCGACGGATCCTGCACCTCGGGGAGCACGCGATCGAGGTCCTCCTCGTGCTCGACGAGCTGCATCGCGTCGGGCGCGACCGCCAGCGTGCCCACCGCCTCGTCGTGGCCGGCGTGGCCGACGTAGAGGACGGTGAACCCCTTCTCGGCGCGCACCTTCGCCTCGTGGTGGACCTTGGTGACGAGCGGGCACACCGCGTTCACGACGAACCGGTTCCGGCCGCGGGCGGCCGCCACGATCTCGGGTGCGGACCCGTGGGCCGACAGCATGAGGGGCGCGCCGTCGGGCACCTCGTCGATGTCATCGACGAACACGACCCCGAGGTCCCGGAAGCGGTCGACGACGAGCCGATTGTGGACGATCTCGTGGTAGCAGTACACCGGCGGCTCGAACACCCGGACCATCCACGCCAGGGCCTTGATCGCCATCTCGACGCCGGCGCAGTAGCCGCGAGGTTGGGCGAGCAGCACACGTTCGACGGGCACGATCCTCCTTTCGCCGTCGTCGCGCGCAACGGTACCGGCCGAGCCGTCGGGCGCCGACAAGGGCCGCGATCAGTGCATCCCGTAGGATTGCCGCATGCCCCCCGCGCGCGTCGTGGCGGTGGCGCCCGGTTCGCCGGCGGCCTCGACCGGGATCCAGCCCGGCGACGAGGTCCTCGCCCTCAACGGCGAAGCGGTGCGCGACGTCATCCGCTACCAGATGCAGGCCGACGAGCCCGTCGTCGAGCTCGAGGTCCGGCGCGGCGGGCTCGAGCAGCTCACGGTGGTCGAGAAGCCGGCGGGTGTGCCGCTCGGGCTCGAGCTCGACAGCCCCGTGTTCGATCGCGTGCAGACGTGCGACAACCATTGCCCGTTCTGCTTCATCCACCAGCTGCCGAAGGGCATGCGGCGGAGCCTGTACCTGAAGGACGACGACTACCGGCTCTCGTTCCTCTACGGAAACTTCACGACCCTGACGCGCTTCACCGAGGCCGACTTCGAGCGGGTCGTCACCGAGCAGCTGAGCCCGCTGTACGTGAGCATCCACGCGACGGAGCCGGACGTGCGGACCAAGCTGCTCCGAAACCGGCGCGGCGCCACCAGCCTCCGCTGGCTCGGCGCCCTCCTCGACGCCGGTGTCGAGGTGCACGGCCAGATCGTCGTGTGCCCCGGCATCAACGACGGCGCGGTGCTCGACGACACGCTGCTCGGGATCCTCGACCGGTTTCCCCGGCTGGCAACGGTCGGGATCGTGCCCCTGGGCGTGAGCGACCACACGACCGAGCCCGACATGCGCGAGCACTCGGCGGCCGGGGCTGGCGCCGTGCTGGACACGGTCGCTCGCTGGCAGTCGCGGTTCCGGGACGCGCTCGGACGCCGGCTGGTCTTCGCCGCCGACGAGTACTACGTGCTCGCACAACGACCGTTCCCCGACGCCGGCGAGTACGAAGGCTTCCCGCAGCACGAGAACGGCATCGGCATGGCGCGCTCGTTCGAGGCGGATGTGCGCGCCGCGCTCGACGGGCAGCCGGCGGCCGGCATCGGTCCCCGGGCCGGATTCTTCGCCTGGGTCGACGGCGCGCCCGCCAACGGGTACCGCGCGCCGCGGGTGGATGCGACGCCCGCCGACCCGGCACGCCCGCGTAGTGAGCCGAGCGCACCCGTCGCGATCGTCACCGGTCAGTACGGCGAGCAGGTGCTCACGCCACTGCTGCCGTTGCTGCGGGAAGCGGCGGCGGCGCCCGTGCGGTTGCTCCCGGTCCGCAACGCGTACTTCGGCGGCAACATCGCTGTGACCGGGCTCCTCACCGGGCGCGACGTGTGCGACGCGCTCGCGTCGGAGCCGCCCGCCGACCGGTACCTCGTACCCGACGTCGTGCTGTCCCGCGACCGGTTCCTCGACGGCTTGGCCGTCGCTGATCTTCCTCGCCCGGTCGAGCTCGTTCCCACCGACGGCGCGTCGCTCGTCGCCGCCCTGCGCGGCGACGGCGGCTTTGCTGACCGTCGCCCGCGGAAGCGGCGGCTTGGCCGACCGCCGGAGCAGGAGCCGGAGCTTGCGACGGCGACCGAATGTGCACCAGCCGGAGCTTGCGACGGCGCCGACGAGGAAACGTGAGCAGGGAGCTGCCGGTGGTCGCGATCGTCGGCCGTCCGAACGTCGGCAAGTCGACGCTCGTGAACCGGTTTGCCGGCGGCCGGCAGGCGATCGTCGAGGCGCAGCCGGGAGTCACGCGGGACCGCAAGGAGCTCGTCGCCGAGTGGGCAGGCCGTCGCTTTCGGGTGGTCGACACCGGCGGGTGGCTCGCCGGCGGCGGCGATCTCGATCAAGAGGTGAGCCGGCAGGTCGAACGGGCGGTCGCCGAGGCTGACGTGATCATTCTCGTCGTCGACGTCGCCGTCGGTATCACCGAAGAGGACGCGCGCGTCGCGTCGCTGCTGCGCCGCGCCGGTCCGCCGGTAGTCGTCGTCGTCAACAAGGTCGACGACGGCTCGCGTGAGAGCGACGCGTGGGCGTTCACGCAGCTCGGTCTGGGCGACCCGCACGCCGTGTCGGCGTTGCACGGGCGGGGGAGCGGGGACCTGCTCGACGCGGTCGTGGCGAAGTTACCGCCGCCGGCGCCCGAGGCCCAGCCCCCGGCGCAGGACGCGGGCCCGTTCTCTATCGCGATCGTCGGCCGTCCCAACGTCGGCAAGTCAACGTTGTTCAATCGTCTCGTCGGGGACGACCGGGCGGTCGTGCACGAGCAGCCGGGCACGACGCGCGACACGATCGACACGGTTATCGAGACCGAGGACGGGCCGCTCCGCTTCGTGGACACCGCCGGTATGCGCCGACGCAGCCGGGTCGACGAGCCCACCGAGTACTACAGCCTCGTCCGCGCGCTCGAGGCGGTCGACCGCGCCGACGCCGCCCTCTTCGTCATCGACGCAACCGAGGGTGTGACGCATCAGGACCAGCGGCTCGCCGAACGCGTCGACGCCGCCGGGACTGCGGCAATCGTGGTGCTCAACAAGTGGGACCTCACCGACGCCGAGCTGCGCGCCGATGTGATGGCGCAAGTCGCCGATCGGCTCGCGTTCCTCGCCTACGCGCCGGTGGTCAAGGTCTCTGCCCTCACCGGGCGCAACCTCCGGCATGTGCTGCCTGCCCTGCGGGAGGCGGAGGCGGCGTACCACCGCCGCGTGCCGACGGCGGCATTGAACCGCGTCGTGACCGACGCGCAACAGCGGCATCCGCCGCCGGCGGTGCGCAAGCGGCGCCCGCGCGTCCTGTACGCCACGCAGGGCGCCACCGATCCGCCGACGTTCACGCTGTTCGCGACGCACGAGCTGCCGGCGACGTACCTGCGCTACCTCGAGCGCCGCATTCGCGACTCGTTCGATCTCGGGCCGACACCCATGAAGCTCCGAGTTCGACTGCGCGGTCGGTAGCCTGGCTGTCTCCATGGGCGACGACCGGGTGCACAAGCACGTCGAACGGGCGCTGCAAGGCAACCTCGAGAAGGAGCGCGACAAGCTCGCGCGCCAGAACAAGCTGTTCGTGCGCGATCGACTCGCGCATCTCCTCGATCCCGGGTCCCTCGCCGAGGACGGGCTCCTTGCCAACGCCCTGGCCGGATCACTGCCCGCCGACGGCGTCGTCACGGGCACGGCGCGGATCGACCGGCGCCCCGTCTGTGTCATGGCGAACGACCCCACGGTGAAGGCGGGATCGTGGGGGGCGCGCACGGTGGAGAAGATCGTTCGCCTGACCGAGACCGCGCTCCGCAACGAGCTGCCGGTGGTGTACCTCGTGGATTCGGCCGGGGCGCGCATCACCGACCAGGTGGAGCTGTTCCCGGGACGGCGCGGCGCGGGGCGGATCTTCGCCAACGAGGTGCGCCTCTCGGGCCGCGTTCCGCAGGTGTGCTGCCTCTTTGGTCCGTCGGCGGCCGGCGGGGCGTACATCCCGGCGTTCTGCGACGTGGTGTTCATGGTCGAGAACAACGCGTCGATGTACCTCGGCTCGCCGCGCATGGCCGAGGAAGTCATTGGCGAGCACGCGACCCTCGAGGAGATGGGCGGCGCCCGCATGCACGCGACCGTGAGCGGCTCCGGTGACAACCTCGTCGCCGACGACACCGCCGCGCTCGACGCCGCGAAGTGGTGGCTGTCGTATCTCCCGACGAGCTGGCGTGAGTCTCCGCCGGCGGTCGACGCCGTCGCTCCCCGCGCCGGCGCGCCGAACATCGGCGACGTCGTCCCGGCCGAAGAGCGCCGCGCGTACGACATGCACAAGGTGATCGACTCGCTCGTCGACGACGGCAGCTTCTTCGAGATCAAGCCGCTCTACGCCAAGGAGCTCATCGTCGGCTTCGGGCGCATGGCGGGGGAGACGGTCGGGATCGTCGCCAACAATCCGATGCACCTGGGCGGGGTGCTGTTCGTGGACTCCGCCGACAAAGCGGCCCGGTTCATCTGGTTGTGCGACGCCTTCAACGTGCCGCTGGTGTTCCTGGCCGACGTGCCCGGGTTCATGATCGGGACCGCGGTCGAACGGGAGGGCATCATCCGCCACGGCGCCAAGATGATCACGGCAGTGACAGAGGCGACGGTGCCCAAGGTCTCGGTGATCCTGCGCAAGGCGTACGGCGCCGGCCTGTATGCCATGTGCGGGCCGGCGTTCGATCCCGACGCGTGCCTCGCTCTTCCCACGGCACAGATCGCGGTGATGGGCCCGGAGCCGGCCGTGAACGCCGTCTTCTACAACAAGATCCAGGCCATCGAGGACGACGAGGAGCGCGCCGCCTTCATCGCCGAGCGGCGCGCCGAGTACGAAGCCGACGTCGATCTGGTGCACCTGGCGGCGGAGTTGGTCGTCGACGCCGTCGTCGAGCCCGACGACCTGCGGGGCGAGCTCGTGAATCGGCTCGACTTGGCCCGCACCCGGCGCCGGGAGGACTTCCCGCGCCGCCACGGCGTTCCGCCTGTCTGACTGGCGGGCGCGACACTGGTGTCGTGCCCTGGTGCGCCACCTGCGACCGATTCCTCTCACCGCCGACGGTGCGCAGCGACGGCACCTGCCCAACGTGCGGCGGGGGTGTCGACGGCGGCCACGCGCACACGTCCACCACGACGACCGGCGAATCGACCGAAACGCGGCGCGCATCGCTGCCGTGGCATCTGTGGCTGCTCGCCGCCGCCGTCGCGGTGTACCTCGGCTTCCGCGCGTGGCAGGGGATCGAGTGGGTCATCCAGCAGCTGTGATCGAGGGCGGGGCGTAGACTCGCGCGCCTACGGGCTGTGGCGCAGCTTGGTTAGCGCGTCGGTCTGGGGGACCGAAGGTCGCGGGTTCAAATCCCGCCAGCCCGACTCCGAGAGCGGAGGTCACGGAGTTGCACGCCACCCCGCGGCCTACTTGCGACGCTCCGCGCGAGCGAATTGCTAACGGGTCGTGCGAGGTGGCACCGAAGAGAACGAGCCCTCTACGGCGTGACGATGAACTTGGCATCCGTGTTATTGCCACGGTCCCTGTCATTGTGCGATATGACCGCATGGCACTTGAGCTTGCTGCCCTGCGAGACAGAGCAGGACCCTTCGGGCCGGCCGAAGAATCGTGACGCGGCGAAGAAGTTGATCACATCGCCGTTATCCGAGCGGTACACCGTCCCAACAACGCTCTCGAAAACAAGGTCCGCAGCCTCGAAAGAGCCGGTGGAATGCGGTGCTATCACCTTCGGTGGGAACTCGCACCACACATTGGTGAGTCCCTTTTCAGCAGACAACTGGCGTAGCGGCTCGTTGGTGTCGTTGCGGATTATCCCATCGACCTGTGAACTGGGCCGGCACAGTGACCCGAACGGACCACCCACTCGTGCACTCGCGGCTGGCGGGGATAAGGCGGAGCCCACGAGCCACGGTCCGAGTAAGAGCGCGCAAACGACGCTCGCCACCCGGAGAAGCTTGAATGTGCGTGCGACCAGACTCCTAGCG
>JBKPDG010000047.1:0-7874 GCA_046727755.1 Actinomycetota bacterium | reverse complement strand
TCTCGCGTCTTTGTCGACGGGGCCCAGGAAGGCCTGACCCGAGACGACGTGCTCGACAACATCACCCACTACTGGTTGACGAACACGGGGGTCTCTTCGGCACGCCTCTATTGGGAAGACAGGCTCGGCTTCTTCGACCCGAAGGCCTGGCCGACCGCCGACGACCGGGCGATCGTGGACATCCCGGTGGCCGTGAGCGTCTTCCCAGACGAGATCTTTGAGGCGCCGCGGAGTTGGGCGGAGGAGGCCTACCCCAGGCTCATCCATTACAACAAGCTCGACAAAGGCGGGCACTTCGCCGCCTGGGAACAGCCGCAACTCTTGTCGGAAGAGGTCCGCGCGGGGTTGCGATCCCTTCGGTAGTCGGGTGCCTTCGACTGGGGCGGCGAACGCGCCGCCCCAGTCACCACTCGGGACACCACTCAGTCTGGTTCCCAGGTGATGCGCTGGTGCAGCAGGGCACGTTCTGCGGGGTTGGCGGTGAGCTCCAGCGCACGCTGGTCAGCCGTGCGGGCCTGGTAGGGGTGGCCGAGCGCGCGGAGGAGTTCGGCGCGGGTGGCGTGGAACAGGTGGTAGTGGTCGAGGGCGTCGGCCAGCTGGTCGAGTTCGGTGAGCGCGACCTCCGGTCCTGCGGCGTAGCGCAGCGCGATGGCTCGATGCATCCGTGTTACGGGCGAGGGGGCGAGGTGCAGGAGCATGTCGTAGAGCACGACGATCTGTTCCCAGTCGGTCGCTTCCCAGCATGGGGCTTCGGCGTGGCAGGCGACGATCGCGGCCTGAAGTTGGTACGGCCCCGGTCGCCGTTGTCTCGCTGCCTGCGCGATCAGCCCGGTGGCGTCATCGATGGCGCCGCGATCCCATCGTGAACGGTCCTGGTCGGCGAGCACGATGAGGCCACCGTCGGGGTGGAAACGGGCGTCGGCGCGAGCACGGTGCAGGCGGATGAGGGCGAGGAGCCCGGCCACCTCCGGTTCGGTGGGCATCAGCTGGTGGAGGAGGGAAGCGAGCCATTCGGCCTCGTCGACGAGGTCGGGGCTGGTCGCACGGTCGGCGGTGGAGAGGTAGCCCTCATTGAGCAGGAGGTAGATGACGGCGAGCACCTCAGTGAGGCGCCCCTCGAGCTCGTCGGCGTCAGGGAGGCGATAGGGGATGCCCGCGTCGGTGATCTTGCGCTTGGCGCGGGTGATGCGCTGGGCGACGGTGGCTTCCGGTACGAGGAAGGCACGGGCAATTTGTGCCGTCGTGAGCCCGCACACGACCCGGAGGGTGAGAGCGATCTGGGCGGGCCGGGCCAGGGCAGGGTGGCAACAGGTGAAGATGAGCCGCAGCCGGTCGTCCGGGGTGGACTCGAGCGGCCAGTTCAGTTCCGCCAGCTTGGCGCGGTAGTTCTTCTCGCGGCGGAGCGCGTCGAGCCCGCGATTGCGAGCGACGGTGAACAGCCAGGCGTCGGGCCGGGCGGGGATGCCTTCGGTGGGCCATCGCCGGATCGCGGTCTCGAGAGCGTCTTGGACGAGGTCTTCGGCGGCGGCGAAGTCGCCGGTCACCCGCGTCAGGGCGGCGGCAAGCCGGCCGGCGTGCTCTCGAACCACGCCGGCGAGTGCAGCCTCGGCCCCCGCTCGATCTGCGGGTCGGAGCGGGTGGTCGGTCTGACTCACACTTCGATGGGCCGGATCTCCACGAGCGGGCAACCGGGCCAGGTGCGCACCATGCGCAGCGCTTCGTCCAGGTCGGCGACATCGATTTCGCAGTAGCCGCTCACCACCTCTTTTCCTTCGACGAAGGGGCCGTCCGTGATCACCGGCTCGTCGCCGTCGAGGCGCACGGTCGTCGCGGTGTGGGCGCCTTGCAGCTTGCTCCCGCTCGCGCAGATCTTGTCGGCGTGGTCGGCGAACCATTTGCCGGCCAGCGCGAAGGCCCGGTCGCGATCCGCGGGGCTCATGGCGGCGAGGTCGTTCTCGAACTGCTCGGTCTCGACGAACAGCAGAACGTATTTCATGTCGCGATTCTCTCCTTGCTCATCGGCGTGACGGGCTTCCACGCGGCGCGGCCGAGGTAGGCGAGCCAGCGAGTCTGCTCGTCGACATCGGGTGGTGGGGCCAGCTCGGGGCCGAAGAAGCCCGGGACGCGGAGGATGTTGTCGCGGGCCCACGCGTGCGACGCGGCCACCAGATCAGGGGGCAGTCGCATGCCGACGCCCAAGGCGTGGCCGATGTCCCAACGGTGGATGAAGGTGTCGTTGAACACGATTGTGACCATCGACTCGATCGTCCGGTCGCCGAGGCCAGGCAGCGAGATGATCCGATCCAGGGTCTCGTCGGTCAACACCGCGGCGCAAGCGGCGCGGGCACGGCGCCAGGTGGCGAGTGGATCGTCCCCGGCGAGCTCGCCGGGATGCGGGGAGCCAGGCCCGCCCGGCGGGCCACCGTACGTTTCCCCGGTCGCCCAGCACCGCAGCTGGTCCTGTCCCCAGATGACATGCCCCGCGACGTCGCGGACCGTCCAGTCCGCACACGTCGACGGTACCTCCCACTGGTCGCCGGGAACGGACGCGAGCGTCGTGTCGAACCCATCTTGGGCGCGTCGATACGAGGCCATCAGGTTCATGGCTGCCCCTCGCCGAACATCTCGGTCACGCGGCGCATCATCTCGTCCGGCGCGACGTCCTCGGCGTGGGCTGCGACGGTCCAGCCGTGCCCGAACGGATCGATGATGTAGCCGTTGCGATCGCCGTAGAACTGGTCCTGCGGCGCGCGCACCACGGTCGCCCCGAGCTGCGCGGCGCGCTCCACGGTGGCGTCGACATCCTGGACATAGACGTACAGCGTGGTAGGCGAACCGTCGACCCCACCCGGTGGCGGCGCCTTGGTGCCCATCTCGGGCGAGGCGTCATCGACCATCACAACCGAGTCGCCGATCTCGATCTCGGAGTGGGCGATCGTGCCGTCCGGCCCGGGAATCCGCATCCGCTCCGTCGCGCCGAACACCTCGGCGTAGAACTCGAGCGCCTTCACGCCGCCGTTGACCACCAAGGACGGCGTGACTCGCCGGTAGTTGTCGGGGATCGGGTCAGGCTTCGTCGTCGACATATCAGTTCAGCTCCTTTGCTCTGTCATCCCTATCCGAGGCGTTGAACCTCCACCCATGAGACGATCGGAACAGGCCCTGACACGACATCCAAGAAAAGAAATCGTCATTCGTGGTACCCGCTGAGGACCAACACCGAGCCGGGGAGCCGCCGGCCAGCGGTGACTCGGCCTTGTACCGGCCCACAGTGCCGCGTTTCCCCTATTACGACAATCCGTGGTTTTGACGCGGGGGGTACGGATCCGCCGGTGAGGGCGTCTCGGCGGATCACGAACGTGCATCGATGGAGCGTCGTTCTGTACGCGCAGATCTCTGGTCGAGTCGGCGGGCTGCGCCGCGATCAACGACGGTCCCATTCCTCGAGCTCGCGGCCGGCTGTTTCGGGCAGCAACGCGAACAACGCCGACGCCAGCGCGGCCGGCCCGAACACGGCGACGGCCGCCAGTGAAAAGCGCTCACCCACGTCGGCGACGCTCCCGAACGCCAACAGCCCCACCGCGGCCCCGAGAACGCCGGCGGCGACCATCCAGCCCGCAGCCGCGGCGCGCACCTCGGTCGGGAACAGCTCGTTGTGCAGCGACGCGAAGGCGGGTGCGAAAGTCGAGCCGATGCCGACCGCCACGATGTATCCGACGACCACGGCCGGGACGGAGCCGCTGTAGGTGAGCATGCCGCCGGCTGCAATGGCCACCAAAGCGAACGCTGCGGTGGGCCGACGCCCCAGACGGTCCGCCGCCCACCGACCCGCGAACAACCCGACGAGACCCGCCGCGCCCGCCCCGATCAGCATGCCGGCAGTCGCGGACCCGGGCAGGCCGAGCACGTTCTCCGCATAGACGAACAAGAACGAGTTCGCCGGGCCCGTGATGACGGAGACGGCGAAGCCGATCATCGCGAGCACGGCGAGTCGCGAGCGGAAGCGGCCCTGCACTGCACCTAGCACCGGCAGCGGCTTGTCCCGCCTGGTCCGTGTGACCCGATAACGATCGGTCTCCGATACTCGGCGCCCAACCACGACCACGAGGGCGAGCGGCAAGAGCGCGAGAGCGAATACGCCCCGGAAACCGAGGGCCGGAACGGCGCCGAGCACGATGGCGACCAAACCGGAGCCGACGCCGTAGCTCGCGGCGACGAGGGCGAGCGCCTTCGCCCGGTCGACGCTTGCTGTCTGCTCCGCAGCAGTCACTTCGCCGACCGTGTCGGTCGCGGTGAAGAACGGCCGCCCGACCGCGAACGCGACCACGAACCACCAGTAGGTCGGGCTGAGGGCAGCGGCGGCGGTCAGAAAGAGCCCAACTGCGCAGAAGCACAGCAGCGTCGCCCGCCGCCCCACGCGGTCGGCCATCCCCGCCAACGGCAGCGCGCCCAACGACGCCAAGCGGATCACCGCCAGGCCCACTCCGAGCACCGTCCCCGACAGGCCCGCCTGTTCCGCGAGCGTCGCGTCGCCCCGCGTCTCGCCGAAGCTGGTGGCGACGTCGCCTAGCGCCGCCGTTGCCCCGAACTGCCCGAAACCGGCGGCGGCCATGACGAGCGCGATGCTCAAGACGGCGGACGACCGCCAGCCGTGGAGACGAAGTGCAGACCGGTCGCCCACGCGTCACATCCTGGCGCGGCGCCCGGCGGAGGCCTCAGTCAGACCCGGTGTCTCTGGAACGAGCGCTGACGCGACGACGGTGGACGGCGAACAGGGCCTCGAAGACCAAGGCCCAGCTCCAGCGGGCGGTCGACGCGAGGAAGTGATCACGAAGACGTGATCAGGCCACACGCTCTACTCACAGCGTGAGGCCGGCCGCGATCGCGGCGCCCAGCTCCCAGCACGCGTCGAGGTGTTCGCGGCCTGGTTGGCCCAGAACCGCGACCGGCTCCTGCGCGCGCTCCCATTGCAGGCCGGTCGTGATCGTCTCGATCGCTCGCACCGCTCCGGCCGTGTCCTCGTTGCCGTGGACGTACAGCCCGTAGGGCCGGCGTTGCGTCGCTTCTAGGCACGGGTAGTAGATCTGGTCGAAGAAGTGCTTCAAGGCGCCGGACATGTACCCGAGGTTCGCTGGCGTACCGAGCACGTACCCGTGGGCGTCCAGCACGTCCACGGCAGACGCCGACAATGCTGGACGCGCCATGACCTCGACTCCCTCGATGCGATCATCGGTGGCGCCCGACATCACCGCGTCGAACATGGCATGGAGCGCCGGCGACGGCGTGTGGTGAACGATCAGCAACGTCGCCATGACGCGATGGATGTTCCCAGGATCGTTGGGCCCATGGGCCTTTTCACGGGTCGTCGTCCGGGTAGAGACTCGCGGCACCAGAGACTCGGCGTCCGGAGGTTATCGATGGGTCAATGCGAAGTGTGCGGAAACGAGTACGACAAGGCCTTCGAGGTCATCGCCGCCGGCCAGCACCACATTTTCGACAGCTTCGAGTGTGCCGCCCACCGGTTGGCGCCCGTGTGCGAGCACTGTGGCTGCAAGGTGATCGGCCACGGCGTCGAGGTCGAGGGCCGCTTCTATTGCTGTGCTCATTGCGCACGCGAGACCGAGCACACCAACGAGGTGCGAGACCGTATCGGAGCCGCCGCCAACTGAGCTCGAACGAGCATCAGGCTGGTTCTGGCTCGGGCTCAGGATCCCGTTTGGGCTCCGGATCAGGTGGGTGGGAAGAGGTGATGGCGGCGTTTGGCACTCGGAGGCTTGACGCCCCGTTGGTCAGACGGTGACGACCCGGTCCGCCTCGGCGAGGAGGCGGGCTGCTTCTGGCGGCGTCGTGTAGGTGCCACTCACCTTCGCGACGTCTTCGTCGGTTACCCCACGGGCGTCCGCGCATCCTCGTCAGACGTAGACGGGCACCTCGTGGTCGCGCAGCTTGGCGAGCAGCTCGCGCATCGGCGGTACGCCTACCCCCTCGGTGCGCTCGATCGCGTCGCCCAGGAGGTACTCGGTGGCGTCACCGGCGAGCACCACCACGGGCTGGTCGCCGACCTCGACCGAGCCGTTCGCGGCGAGGTGCAGCGGGATCGAGGCTCGGGTCGGATCGCCCGATCCGGTGAGGAGCATGAACAGTGGTCGCATGGCGCCACCTCCGTTCGCGGGCGTGGGGGTCCATGATGCCGCCACCGACCCGCCCGCACAATGGCCGGTGCCGATGGACGCCAGACGCGAGCGGGCCGATCTGAATCGAACCAGCTCGTGAAACAGGAATCGCGCGCGGCCGCTTAAGGATTGCGCGCAGATCGACCTGATTGGGCGCTGGTGACTCACGCTCGATCACGCGAGCTTGGTCGGACGCCGTTAGCTTGCCCAGGGCCCGACACCGGTGACGCGGTCGATGGTGAAGCGCAGGATGAAGCCGGGTGGCGGCTCTTCGATGGGCGGGAACTTCACGTCGGGTCCAAGGTAGACGCGCGCGAGTTCTTGGAGTAGCTCGGCTGCGCCACCTTCGGTCACGCGGGCAGTGCAGTGGGCGACGAGATGCTCCTGGAGCCCGTTCGGTTGGACGACGCCGGACTCCATTGAAATCACCGCACGCGGATCGCGGCGCAGGTTCCGGACCTTGAGCGATTCGTGGAGGTGGCCCGACACCAACTCTGCGCCTCGGGCGCCCATCCAAACGATGCTCACCTGGGGCGAACCGTCCCTGTTCATGGTGACGAGATGTGCGAGGTGACCTTCGGCCACGAGCACCCGGACGCTTTCGGGAATACCGGCCATCGTGCTCCTTGTGTTGGCTCGTGTGCCGCTCTCAGCTTGGGAGCCTCCGCGTGCCCGGGCTCAGTCAGTTGCAGGTACCCATATCTACGTACCGGGCTCGAACGGACCCGGTTCCGAGAAGCCCTCGATCGCTTCGACCTTCGCGTGGTTCTCGGCGATGCTCTCGGGGCTCAGATGTGGATCGGAGAAGCCCGGTCCCATGACGACGGCGATGCGTTGCATTGCTCCGGCTGTCACGTTGTAGATGCTGTTCGTCTCCGAACAACGATCGCTTGCCAGCCAGACGATCGCTGGCGCAACAGCCTCGACCGGCATGGTGCGCCGTCCCTCTGCTTCGGGCGTGCGGGATCCCGCGGCGGGGTGCATCCTCGTGTACGCGGCTGGCGAGATCGTGTTCACCAGAATCCCGTGCTCGGCACCTTCGATTGCAAGGATGCGCATCAACCCAACGACGGCGCATTTGGCTGCCGCATAGGTGGCTTGGCCCCGCAGTCCGAACAGGCCGCTGACCGACGTCGTGAGGATGATCTTCCCGTGGCGTTGGGCGACCATATGTGGCCAGGCGGCCTTCACGGTGTTGACGGGCCCGCCGACGTGCACGCGCCAATAGCGATCGAAATCGTCAAGGGTCGCGTCCTCGAACAGTTGGCTTCCGCAGATGCCAGCGTTGTTCACGAGGAGATCGACTCTCCCAAAATGCTCGACGGTCGTCGCGATTAGGTCACTGCCACCCTCAGGGGTGGCAACGTCGCTGTCATTCCCGATTGCCTCGCCTCCACGTGTCCGAATGAGGTCGGCCACCTGTTCGGCGACCGTGGAGTCCATTCCGAACCCCGATACATCGGTCCCCAGGTCGTTCACCACGACCCGGGCACCGCGTTCGGCGAGAAGTTCGACGTATGCGCGGCCCAGCCCACGCCCTGCGCCAGTCACAACCGCGACCTTCCCCTTCCACGAGATTCGCTCAGTCATCTCACCGTCCTCTCCCGACAAAGGGCGACGGGGACCCCGCATGGCCTGGGGCGACGCCGCCCAAAACTCCGTGGCCGCTCGGTGGCGCTGGCGACCGCGATCTGTATGCAC